>CAVABC010000038.1:0-25864 GCA_963586665.1 Acutalibacteraceae bacterium | reverse complement strand
AGTATACAGGTAAATCCACGTTGCTACAAATGTGAGGTCACTTCATATTATCTAATATGTCAACATACTCTTTTGCCTCATCCAGTCTGCCCGCCAGTGCCGATAAAAGTGCCAGATGGCATACAAGCATGGGATGATCCTCTATCGTCTGTCTGTCCAGTCTTAAAAACCAGCTACGACAGTCCCACAGCACCGGCATCGCAAATGCATGTCCTGAGAACTCTTCTATAAGTGTCTCCGTCAGGTGTCCCTCTTTTTCAGCCGCCTTTATGATCCGCAGCATGTCTTTTCTTGTCCTCGGATAAATCTGCTTTGTCTTTCCTGCCATGTTTCCACCCCTGATAAATGCATCTTTCTTATTAAATTTTATTATAACATTCGGGCTGGTTCAAGCAAACTTATTCAGCGTGAAAACCAAACTTTTAACCAAACTCTTTTATTTGCATTTTGCTATATTACCTCCTTTAAACTACAAAAAAGCCTCGCCAGACTATAATCCAGCGAGGTCATATAATAATCCATATATTTATACGTTATTCTTTTTTCCTAAAATACCATATAATATCGTACCCACAGCAATACCTATAAGTATTGAGACAACATATCCCGGTATATTTGAATTTAACGGAAGAATAAATACACCTCCGAATGGTGCCATGACACTACAATTAAATGCCATTGAAAGTGCTCCTGCTATTCCTGATCCCACTGCACATGATACGATCACTCCAACCGGATCTTCTGCCCAGAATGGAATTGCAGCCTCCGTAATTCCTGCCAATCCTATAATGTAATTAGTTAATCCTGTCTGCCTCTGCTTTTCCGTAAACTTGTTTTTGAAAATAGTTGATGCTAATGCAGTCACATATGGAGGTACTATTCCACCGGCTAAAACTGCGGCTATGATATCATACTGTCCATTAGCCATAGCTGCTACAGCAAACAGATATGCAGTTTTATTTACCGGTCCTCCCATATCTATTGCCTGCATCGCCCCTACAATTAAACCAAGCAATATCTTACTGCTTCCATTCATTGATTGAAGTCCGGCATTCATTGCCTTATTTACTGCACCAACGACCGGCTCAAGTATTCCTACAGACGCCAGACCTATTACAATGACGCTTAATAAAGGAAATAATAATAAATTCTTTACTCCATCTAAAGATTCTGGTATCTTCTTTAGCAGCTTTTGTAAAAGTTTGATCGTATATCCCGCAATAAAACCTGCCACAAGAGCACCTAAAAAGCCTGATTTTCCCTGATTGCACAGTACACCTCCCGCAAGTCCTGCCGGTATTGCAGCTACACCTGACAGACTATACGCAATTCCCGCTGCAAGAACAGGGAGCATCATACCAAAGATTGCCGATCCTGTTGTACTGAAAAATGAAGCAACTGCCGTATTGTAACCATAGTTATCCGGATTAATTGATACATCATCAAACATATATCCTAATCCCATTAATATTCCTCCTGCTACAACACATGGAAGCATATAGCCTATTCCATTTAGAATGTGTGTAAGAAATGTTGTTTTCTTCTGTTCGCTCATTAGTTTTCCCCCTTGAATACTCTGCCTCTTATACTAAAAGAGACGCTCCTATCAGACCTGCATCATCTCCGAATTTTGCCATTTCTACTCTGAGATATTCAGGTGATAATACATATTTCTTTGCTTTTTCTATTACCTTTCCTACAAAGCTGATATTGTGCAATGCCACTGAACCACCTACTATTATCATATCCGGATCTATAGTACACGTTATATTTGCTATTCCCTTGGCTAAAATATCTGCTGCGCGTTCAACAATTTCTATGGCAATAGCATCTTTTTCATAATATTTTTCAAACAATTCCTTTGGCTTCATGGAAACACCATAACGCTCTGATGCGATACGCTCTAATGCACTTCCGCTGCTTTGCTCGTTTAATGCCCCTGCATTTGCACTTTTGTGATGATATGGATCATCATTAACTATCATATTCCAAAACTCTGCCGCATTAGAATTAGCCCCGTTTACCAGCTTATTCTGGTACACATATGCTCCACCGATTCCGGTAGATACTCCGACAAATACTACAGACTCAAAGCCTGCCCCTGCTCCAAGCAAAGCCTCAGCAAGTCCTGCAACATTTGCATCATTGTTAAGAATAGTTTTTATCTGAGTCTTACTTTCTACATAGTTTACTATTTCAAAATCATCCCAGCCTACCAGATTTGGAGGATTAAGTATCTTACCGATCCTTGTATTAAGCGGTCCCGGACATCCGATACCTATCCCACTATACTGATAATTTTTGCTCATGATAAACTCAAGCAGCTTGTCCATATTCTGTTCTGCCGTCAGATTTTTATCATTTTCGGTTTTAAAGCACTCTATCATTTTTCTGTCTTCATCAAAAATTGCTGCTCTAAGCTGAGTCCCACCTATATCAATACCTACACTCTTCATATGATCTTATCCCCCTATTTGCAATTTAACATTGTTTTTCCTGCCCCGCATAAGCTCTCAAAATCTCTTGTAAAATCATCTATAGCAGAGCTAACACATGCATTTTTTACTAATCCTTCAATCACATCACAGCTAATCGTAGATGCCCCTATGCCATATTTGCAAAGCTCCAATACCTGCTGTGAATTTTTAAAGCTGGCAGCCAGAACTTCAGTTTTCAAATTATTGTTCTTAAAAATATCATGGATAGTCTTTGCTGTCTCTACTCCGTCTGCTCCAAGATTATCAATACGGTTCACATATGGTGCTGCATAATCCGCACCGGATTTTCCTGCAAGAAATGCCTGCATAGGTGTATATATTGCTGTAGCAGTTATATGTATTCCTTTTTCTGATAATATCTTCATAGCCTTAAAGCCTTCGACTACAGAAGGGATCTTTACATATGTATCTTTTCCAAGCACTTCCGTGATCTTTTCAGCTTCTGCTACCATATCCTCTTCCTTTTTTGAAACTACCTGCACATGAAGCTCCTTTTCCTGTCCGATAATTTCTCTGATTTCTTTTAATACTTCATATGGATTTCTACCGCTTTTAGAGAGAATTGACGGATTTGTCGTCACTCCGTCAACAGGATAATACTCTGCAATCTCTTTGATCTTTGTTACATTTGCATCATCAATAATAAGTTTCATTTTTAGTTCCTCCTAAATTTCCATGATTAAATTTTTTATTCCATGCTCTTTTACTATATTTCCAAATGCAACCATCTGGTCCTTGCTGTAGAGCTTTGGGTTCTCTTTAAAACAATATTCTTTTTCTACAAGATGATATTTAGCTTCTGCCAGTGGATTATAATTTAGCAGTTCATAGCTGACATCCGGATAAATATCTGATAGAAACTGTGCTATTGAGGAGAGATTTCTCTCTGTTGCTGTATAATGTGGTATCAGTGGTGTGCGGATAATTACCTTATCTTTATGTTTTGACCGAAGCATAAACATTATATTTCTTTTGATCAGATCATTTGATACCCCGGTACATTTTCTGTGCGCGCTTTCGTCATAAATTTTCATATCAGCGTATACTGTATCAAGATACGGCAGCAGCCTTTCTAATACCTCAGAGGAAACAAACAGCGATGTTTCTATTGCCGTATGTATCTTTTGGCTTTTGAGCCTCTTAAGAATTTCCTCAAGAAATTCTGACTGCATCATTGGTTCTCCACCGGAAAATGTAACACCTCCGCCATGTTCAAAAAATACTCTGTCTTTTACCAGTTCCTTCATCAATTCATCATCCGAATATTTTTTTGCATCCATCATCAATGCACCCGAAGGACAGTTTTCGATAATATCTGTCCAGTTTTCCTCGTTAGTTTTTTCTAACCAAATCTGTCCATCCGTGTATCTGATGCCTCCATTGTGGCTTAATGACACACACTTTTTACAGCCTATACATTTACTCTCCATCCAGACTGGCGATATTTGTAGATCAATTCCTTCCGGATTCTGACACCATATGCAGCTAAGCGGACAGCCTTTCATAAATACTGTTGTCCTTATCCCTGCACCATCATGTGTTGAAAAGCGTCTTATATCAAATATTTTTCCCTCAATATCAAATGTCCCCATACGATGTCCTCGCTATGATCTCGTCCTGCAATTCTCCTGCCAGCTCAGTAAAATATGCGGTATATCCAGCTACTCTTACTGTAAGACTGCGATACTGCTCTGGATTTTGCTTTGCAGCGATCAGATCTTCTCTGTTTACCACATTAAACTGGATATGTGGTATTTCCAGATCTACAAAGCTCCTTAAGAATTGTGCAAACTTATGAATACCTGTCTCATTCTTGAAAAATTCCGGCAAAAACTTCATATTAAGAAGTCCACCATTACTGGTCAGCGTCTTGTCAAGCCTTGAGACAGATTTAAGTACTGCTGTCGGACCGGTAACATCCCTTCCATATACAGGGGACATTCCTCCGTCCGCAAGTGGTGTTCCGGCATATCTGCCATCCGGTGTTGCTCCGACATTTTCTCCCATAGGGACATGTGCCGATACGGTATACATACCTGTATGATATTTTCCACCACGATAATTTGTGTATCCGGCAAGTTTTTTCTTAAAATATTCTGCCCATTTAACGCCAAGTTCGTCTACCCACTCAACGTCATTTCCGTATTTTGGAACCTTATTTAAAAGCATTGTCCTGATGATCTCACAGTCCTCGAAATTATGTTCCAATGCATATAGCATCTCCTCTTTGCTTATCTTCTTTTCTTCGAATACAAGCTGTTTTAGTGCCGCTAAAGAATCAGCCAGATTTGCTACCTGTATCATCTGGATTCCGGAATAATTATAGTGAGCACCACCGGCTGTTACATCCATACCCTTTTCCATGCAATCATCTATTACGGATGAGAGAAATGGTGTTGGAAGTATTTCAATGTGTGCTTTTTCGACCTCCTCACATGCTTTGACCATTTTTTCCATATAATAATCAAGCATTTTTCTATATGCATTTTCCAGATCTTCATAAGTTTCATAATCCGTCAATTTTCCAAAATCCGGTCCGATATTTTCACCTGTTATAAGACATTTGCCTCCGGTAAGTGTAAGTTCAAGAGCTTTGTTCAGATTAAACATCGCAGCGTCACTCCAGCCGAGATTATTTCCCTGCGTAGTAAGTTCCACACATCCCACAATCGCATAATTCATTGCATCGTCATGGCTTATTCCCAGTTCTTCCAATGCAGGAATGACAGCTTTGTCATTAAAAAACTGTGGCATTCCACTGCCTTTTGAGACAACTTTAATTGCCTGCTCCAATATATCCTCACTGGTTTTCCCATTTAATCTCACTGACAGATTCGGCTGTGGAAGTCCAAGTTCTTCCTGCGCCTTCAAAAACAGAAATGAAAGGTCATTTTTTACTTCATTTCCATTTTCATCACAGCCACCGACCGCTACATTAAAGCCTATTGGAAATCCTGCAAAATACTTTGCACTGTTTTTATTTCTCATGTATACTATTTCGTTAAATTTAAGCCATAAGCACTCAATGAGCTCCAATGCCTTTTCCCCGGTAAGTGTTCCATTATTTATGTCTTTTTGATAATAAGGATATAAAATCCTATCCAGCCTGCCCGGTGAAAATGATGAGGCATTTGATTCCATATGTAATATTACAAACAAAAACCAAAGGCTCTGTAATGCTTCATGGAAATTCTCTGCCGGTCTTACTGCAAGATTTCTACAGTTTTGTATCACAGCTTTCGCAGAGTCTGCGTATTCTGTATTTCCATCGCCATCAATATGTCTCTCCATATCTTTTGCATATCTTTCCATGAAATCTGAGACACCTTCCATGACAATGCTTATGCTCTTGTAAAAATCTTTCTTATCCGGATCTGTTTCACTGTCATACTTTTTTAGCGCCTCTGCTTTTAGCCCTGCCGGTCCAAATTCCAGCCATCGTTTCACATCCGGACATATATGTCCCTGTGCATGATCCTGCTGATTTATTTTTACTACTTTAGAAATCTCTTTTATTGAAGAACCATATCTGTCCGCAAGTACATCCTCTAATGACTTTCCTTTCCAGTATGGTTTTATTACCTCCCTGAAGTATTTTATGTCCTCCTCTTTTACCTCAAACTTATCCTGATCTCTTGTCGGGAGCATTTCAAATTCCCTGTCAACCCATGATGTTCCACTTTCGGGAAAAACAACTCCATACCTTACACCTGCGGTACGATTTCCAACTATCATTTCCTCCGGTTCCGTACTTATCCGGATTTTTTCAAGTGCCGCCTTAAGTGAATATGCTCTTTGTAAAATATGCTTCTCATTCTCATGTTCCTTATATGAGGCTGTAATGATCTTCGCCTGTTCTATTGATGCATAACGCGGTTTTGACAACATCTTATCTTTCAATGCATTTATTCTTGTATTCATTTTTACCTTCTCCTTTCCATTTTATTGTTTTCTATTTATTTTTATTGTTTGTTATTTGTCGAGTTAAATTTACCATTGTTTTTTATTATTGTCAACCGTTTTTATTATTATTTATTATTGTTTTTTATTATTTGTTGAAAATAAACAAAAAAAGACGATATTCAGATGCCTAAAACACTGTTTCAAGCTCTAAATATCGTCAAAATTACTAAATCATTTTCAGATCCATTGTATCTGGTATTTATCCATCTTTATTTTTTCTGTATCATTTGGCTGCTTTTCCATAATGCAACCGGTAAAATCATTTACTTTTGCATATCTGTAATTTCCATCTGTCTCAAGTTTTCTTGTCTCAAGCATCATATATGATTTATCCGAACACTCAAGTATCACTGTTTTTGTAGTCGCATCCTGCACATGATATGTTGTTACCCTGTTGTCTTCAAGATCTAGTCCTACAACACCTAGAAATGATTTATCAAACCTGTATTTTTCAATTTCCTGATTGGTCAGAGCACCAACAAATCCATCTTTTCCGCTACTCATACAGCCACCGATAAAGATCATCTTTAACTCGGTATTACCTGTAAACAACAGCATAATCTCTATCATATTGGTAACTATCGTTACCTTCTTTTCTTCCTGAATAAGAATTTTTGCCAGTTCTAGATTCGATGTAGATATGTCAAGAAATATCACATCACCATCCTCAATAAGCCTATATGCTTTTTCAGCAATCTTTCTTTTTTCATCAAGATGCTTATCTTTTCGTTCAGAAGCATAAAATTCATGCACATTGACTCGTATCTTAACAGCACCGCCATATGTTTTCTTGAGTTTTCCTTTCTTCTCAAGTAATGTAAGATCTTTTCGTATGCTATCCTCAGTCACTCCAAACTTCTCGCTTAGTTCCTTTACAAGCACCGATCCTTCTGCATTTACCTGATTAACTATCGCATTCTGACGCTCTTCAGCCAACATAAATATTGTCCTCCATTTATAAAATATGAATAAATGATACTTATGTACATTCACACATAACATAATTGTTGGACTAATTATATCATGTTTTTTATTGTTTTGTATTATTTATTACAAATTTTCAAATATTTAAATGATTTCAATATTCATGTTATGGTTTTAGTGATACGCTTAAACTCTCACATCTATCGGAGCATATTTATTCTGTGGTGTTTTCGGTATTGCAGATATAGACGCTGTGTTATCATCTGCTGTTTGCTGAATATCTGAAACCTCAGAAGCTATGCTTCCCGTACCTGTCTGCGCTGCCTTTGGCACATCTGCCAATGCTTCTTTTTCTGCGGTCTGTTGTACCTGTAAATCATCCGTGATCTTCTCTAACTCATCAGTTTCAGTCTTTACATCATCAGATACTTCTTCAATGCTGTCTGTCAGCTTGCTCTTATCGTCATCAGTTCCGAGTATATCGTCTTTTTGCTCTTCTTTTCTTTCTTCCTCTGTCTTTGGCTTATTCTTCTTAGCCTGCTCAACGATCTTTTCACCGCGCTCCTGCGCTTCATCCATGGCATGAAACATCTGCGAGCTGTTATATTCCTCTTTTGCTGCCGCTATCTCATCCTCATAGCTGTGGAACATATCCAGCTTCTTTGAAATTTCCTCAAGTGTATCAGCTTTTACGTTTTTAAGGTTCTCTTTTTGAGCCTCGAAAAATGCAACTTTTTGGTCTCGTTCTGCCTGACGTTGCAGCTTTTCCTGCGTACTTTTAAGTCCCTGAGGATTTCTGAGCATTGCAAGTCTGCTGTCTTTAAAATTAAGTGTGATATTCATATACTGCCTCCCTGATTGTATGTTTCCGAATATGTCGATCTCATAACATTTACTTCTTAATACATGGCTTATCCAATATATAATCTGCCTGTATTAAACTTCTTTGTATGTTCTTCGGAAATATCATGGGATGGCTTAATATGATATGTTGTGAAACGCACTTTTTATGTTGTGAACGGTTTAAATCACTGTAACATTATCATTATGTTAAGTATAAATTTTTCCCCATCCGCCTCAACCTGTATATCGCCATAATATTTGTGCGCAATCCGCATTATATTTTTAAGACCATACCCATGTGCGCACTTGTCACTCTTATCGGTCATAGGCAGTCCGGTTATCTCATCCATATGGATGTCCTTTGCATAGGTATTTTCTATTCTGATGACAAACGTATTTTTCTTTCTGAATGTATGCACCTCTACGCTTGCAGCTTTTGTGTCTTTGGCTGCTTCATATGCATTTTGAAGCGCATTGAAAAGTATTATACTCATGTCAAACGAATCCAGATTTTCTGAAACCGGATAGTGAAATTCACATTCAAACGCTATATTTTCCTTTTTAAATTTTTCCGCATATTCACTCAGCAATGCGTCTGTTACCGGATTTTGGCTTTTTATGTCACTGCCTGTGTCGGCTATAGTCTGTTTTAATTTTTGCACATACTGCTCTGCTGCTTTCTGATCCTCATTTTCAATCAGTCCACCTAGTATCATTATGTGATTTGCCATGTCGTGGCGTATGCTTCTGATTTCTTCGTAGTTGTTCTCGACCAGCGCAATATGTGTCTTAAGGCTCTCCACCTGTGATACCAGCAGTTCCTGCTCGCGCCTGTTTTCATCTGCGGTCTTTAACTGCCTGTAGAATGTCAGAAACGCGATTATCGAAACATATGAAAAAACATAAAATATCATAAGTGTTGGCTCAAATGAATAAACAGGCTCTATTACACCGCCTCTTATCGCTTTATCGTAAAGATCATAGTAATTTACGACACTCTGATACCCTACCATCTGCGCAAGCATCGGCATTATGAGCATCGAAAATTCTTTTCCCGACAACTCTTCATTTACGTTTTTATATACTCTTAGGAAAAGTCTGACTGAAAGCCACAGGAAAAATACTATAAGCAAAAGCTGCACTATCTGTGTCAGCAAAAATACTACATTCAGCATTGTAATGCTGTAACTGTATTTTTCTAACAGTTTAGTTGTGAAATTATTTATAAGCATCATTAGCTGCTGCGTAGTTCCAAGTGCCATCCACCTGAGTACAAATCCGGTGATGCTTATAAATGCCTTAAGCCTCCATGCCGCAGTATCACCGACAGTGATCGTTAAAAAAACTACAATTATGCTGATCGTGTATGAGACTATTTTCGGCACAGCCGGTGGTATGTAATAAAGTATCGTTACCGATGCAAAAAATAGAACACTTGCCAGCAGCGCACGTTTTTTATTGACAAATGCCTTAAGAAGTATATAGAAAAACACTGCTGTTGCCAGATGCATCCCAATGATCTGCCCTGTTAAAATTATTTTATAAAAAAGATCTATAGCGGCAGTATTCATTATTTCAGTCCCTTCATCGTGTACTCCATATATCTTCTGACAAAGTTTTTGTAATTTTGTTTTGCCATGAGCACCTGTCCTTTTTCCAGATAAATGTTTGTGGCATCATATCTCTCAACGTATTTCATATTGATAAGATACGCTCTGTGCGGTCGGAAAAAGTTTTCGCCCGCCATGTCCTCAAGCTCCGTCAGTTTACCGTAATATTCTATATTTTCCGATGTCGTATGTATCATGATCTTCCTGTTAAAAACCTCGGCATAAATGATATCATCCAGATATATTTTCGTGTGTATTCCTCCCGCAGATACAACAATGCTCTGCCTTGTATCTATAGGCTTTATGCTATTGGTTATCTTTTCCTGTGCAATTTTAAGCACAGCTTCAAGCTTTTTATCATCTATCGGTTTTACCAGATAATTAAGTGCCTCCACATCAAAAGCCTCAAAGACATAATCCTCTATCCCTGTCACAAATACGATCTGCATAGACTTATCATGCTCTCGTATCCGCCTTGCTATCTGCATACCATCCGTTCCCGGCATCTGTATGTCCAAAAATAAAATGTCCGGCTTTGTGTCTGACTGCATAAGTGCTTCACCATCTTCGTACAGCAGAATATCCGCGTCCGTGTATTGTTCTATTTTCTGCTTTAAAAAGGCTCTTACGTCTTTTTCATCATCACAAATGCCGATAATCATTCTTTTTTGTGTTCTCCTTTAGTTTATCACCAGTCTTTTTATATAAAATAAATCCATGCCAAACACATGGATTTACTTTATATCATGAAACTGATATTTTATTCATTGTATTTCTATTTTTAGCAGCTAACCTAAATGCCTTTTCCATTGCCGGTGTCATTTCAGGAGAGTCTTCATCATAAATTATTTCTTTTTCAGCTGCTTTTCTAATCATCTTAATCTGTTCATCAGTCGGTTTCTGATTTCTATCCAAAGTAACTGTCTTTATCATAATAAATGCTCCTTTCCCTGTTAGTTGCCATATACTTATCCTTTCTGCTCTCCCAGGCAAAAACGATATATATACTTCTCTTATAAGTACACCACTTTACAACTTTTTTCATAAAAAAAATGTCGTACAGGGCTTTCTGATGTATAATGAATTTGCACCAAAACATTACAAAGGAAAGTGACCCTGTACGACAAAGACATTATACAACGAAAACTCATTGATTGGTAGACTTAATAAATATTTTTCAGCTTATTTTGAAACTTTTTCCATTCCAACTGCGGATACATTATTTTTGCTGATACTTTCAATTCTCGCATTGGAGTCGGCTCATTCAATAAGGTTTCTGTACCAGCATTTCCTTGCAGGGATAACAGAAAAATCTTTAAACACCTTTTATCATGCCTGCTCTTATGCAAAAGCTGATTATTCAAGATTTATGAATGTAACATCAAGAATTGCACTGCACCTTATTCCAGACCAGTTGAAATCACAGCCTATATTTCTTTGTATTGATGATACAATGATCTCCAAATTTGGTACAAAATTCGAAAATGTATCAAAACTGTTTGATCATGCAGCGCATAATGGTTCAAACTATCTCAATGGACACTGTTTTGTAAGTCTGATGCTGTGTGTGCCCGTATGGAATCATGACAAAATATCATATCTTGCTGTTCCATTAGGATACCGCATGTGGCAGAAAAAGGAATCCAAGCTTGAGCTTGCTGCATCTATGGTTCGTCAGGTCATGCCTGAATTTTCATCAATGAAAAATGTCATCATACTTTGTGACAGCTGGTATACGAAGCAGAATCTTGTGTCCATTGTCGAAGAGTATCCAAACCTTGATCTGATTGGCAATGCAAGATCTGATTCTGTTATTTATGATCTTGCTCCTGCACCAACAGGAAAGAAAGGCAGACCGGCAAAACACGGAAAACGTTTATCAATAGATGATGATTTTGCGCTGTCAGATGAGAAGATCAATGGCTATTATATTGGCGTAAGACGCGTACTGACTAATATTTTTGGCTCAAGAGAAGTTCAGGCTTATGTTACTACAGCAGTCAAAGATACAGGTGTCAGACGCCTGTTTTTCAGCACCATATTTCCTGAACAGCTGCAGATTTTCTGTGCATGGCAGGAAAAAGCACCATTGAACCAGACAGGCAGTGCGTGGTCTCAATATATTCCCCTTTTTCTTTATTCATGCAGATGGAATATAGAAATAAGTTATTATGAGCAAAAAACATTCTGGTCTTTATGCAGTTACATGGTACGTAGCTGTAAAGGTATTGAAATGCTGGTCAATCTGATAAACATCAGTTATTCTGCAATGAAGCTTTTACCTTATCTCGATGATAAATTTGCCGACTACAGAAATAAAAGTGTCCAGGATTTCAGATTTGCCTTAAGTGAAGGGATTCGCAATCAGGTATTTTTTACCACTTTCGTACAAAATGTCGAAACACGGATAAAATCAACATCGGTCATAAATGCTTTAAAACAGGCATTTTCACAAAATATGGGTCATTTATAAAGTTGTAAAGTGGTGTTATAAGTATATAACACATGTATACTTACGGGCAACTATTTTATTTTTTGTAGCAATTTGCTTAAAATCGTATAATACTGTAATTCGATCTTCAATTTACCTTCGTTTCAAAATCTCTATTATTATATCATAATTTTCCGGCTTATGAGGAAATGTGCAGTCTGTGCATACCTTAAGCGGCTTTCCGTTCTTTTCGATATACCTCTTATTTCCCGGACAGTTTTTCATTTCATACAAAGGACAATAGCAGAACAGACAGTTGAAGTCATCTAGTCCTTTATGGCACGGAAAATATTTGCAATCTGTATTTTTAAAATATTTATATGAGTTTTCCATTTTTCTTCCTTCTATACTCCTGCGCTTTTCTTACGAAATTCTCAGCAAAATGCGGATTTGATGGATAATAAAGATGAGGAAATCCAAGCCAGTAATTATCCCTACTTATCACACAATCATACTTCCTGCCTGTAGCAGGTTTAGTCGCAATGCAATCTGTTCCGTTATCGGTGCTGTCATAATAATGAAATTCATGTGCTCTTATCTTTTCATCCGGTGGCAGGAAATTGCTATGCTTTTCTTCCAGTTCGATATACCCGAATCTGACCAGTTTACCCTTGAAATGACACTCTCCATCCAGTGCTCCAGCCATGTCAAAAACATAATTTTGCACATCAGCGTTCTCTTCACTGATATTATGGATATATGTGTGCAGATACATAAATCCACCACACTCAGCAACCGTCGGCAAACCAGCTTTAAATGCAGTTTTTATTGAATTTCGCATAGATATATTTTCACTCAGTTCCTTTGCATACAGTTCAGGATAACCGCCTCCCAGCAGCAATGCATCACAGTTATCGGGCAACTCTGCATCATGCAGTGGCGAAAAATACTGTAATTTTGCTCCATATTTTTCAAGCAGCCTGAGGTTATCTTCGTAATAAAAGCAGAATGCTTCGTCCATGGCAACTGCTATGTTTATATTTTGTGTAAATTCATTTTGTTCATAATCGCCAATACTTTTTTCATTATATTCATCTACATTTCCGCTGTCACAGATTTCTTCCGCCTCCGTTGCTATACCCAGCAACACATCCAGATTTATCGTCTCTTTAAGCCTTCCGGCAAGTTCATCCAACTGCTCTTTTATATCGGCAAGTTCATCCGGCATGACAAGTCCGAGATGTCTGCTTTCGAGCCTGATATCCTTCTGCTCTGGAAAATACCCGACCACTTTTATCGAAAATTCCTGCTCTATCAGAGGTTTTATGATGTCATAATAGCCTTTCGACATCCTGTTTAGCAGCACACCTTTTATCAAATGCTCTGTGTCATACTGCAAAAATCCGGCTATAAGAGCAAGCACGGACTTTCCCATTCCTTTTGCGTCCACCACAAGTATTATCGGAGTCTGCGTTACCTTTGCCAGATGATATGACGAACCCTGCTCATATATTCCGCCAAGTCCGTCATATATTCCCATAACGCCCTCCAGCACAGCAAAATCTCCGTCAGATCTTCCGTCTAAAAAAAGCTGCATTGTTGTCTTTTCGTCCGTAAAAAATGTATCCAGATTTTTTGATGGAACATCGAGGACTTTCCGGTGAAACATCGGATCGATATAGTCAGGTCCGCATTTATATGATGATACTTTTTTTCCGCTGTCCTTGATCAACTGTAGTAAAGCACAAGTTAGCATTGTTTTTCCACTGCCGCTTTTTGGAGCGGCAACCATAAAACGATTTATTTTCATGTTTTGTTCCTCTATTTAATCTTCTTATATTTCATCACATTCAATCTTTAAAAACCGATGATCACCTTTTACTTAGTCTCAAGTCAGTCTCATAATCTCATCTAAAAAATGAGACTAAGTTGAGACTGATTTGAGACTAAGTTTTTCTAATATGCTAAAAAACCCGATTTTATCACATTTCTGAATTTTTCTTCAGTCTCATCAAGTGTCAAATTTTATGAGACTTTGTTGAGACTAACTTGAGACTGTCTCATTACAATGTCCATGTTGAAGTCTTTTTATCGTAAGCGGCACCTGTTACTTTCTTAATTTTCGCATAGTCTCTAAACACTGTTGATCTTGATATATCCAATTCTGCCATTACCTGTTCAACTGACAAATGCAAGTTTTCACAAATCATATTATAAATTTTCTGTTCTCTTTCAGATAATGTTTTCTGTTCTGTTGCTTCATCTGTAGCTATTCTGTCTAATGGTATATTAATTCTAAATACATCATCTTCAATCAACTCTGGCTTCCCACCATCTGAATATATCGGTGTATACTTGTAAAGGTTTCTTACTCCTGAACCAATAGTATCTGTTCTACCAATATTAGCAAAAAATTGCTGAATCAAAGGATTCTTTGGATAAGGAGTAAACTCATCACTCATAATATTTCCATGACGTCTAGGAATACACCAATTTTCTGTTCTCAGCCAATCCTTTTCAATAATCACCTTTGCAGGATATGCACTTGAATAATCTCTATGCACAAGTATATTGCCAATAACCTCCCTTGAAATAATCCCTCTAATACTCGTGCTAATATTGTCGATTAAGCAAAATTTATCTGATGTGTGCTTTGCAACAAAACCCATTAAAAGATCATACGCCTCTATCAAATTAGTCATTACCTGCAATCTATCATCATACCTATCTAGATTCTCAACCCTATATATTGCATCCGTAATATATCCGGGACAACATGACCTTATTACATCATCCTTACCAAACAATAACACACCTGCAAGATTATATCCTTGAATACCTGATGAAAAATCTTTTTCCCAAAGTCCGGCACTCTTCATGATTTCATCATCTGACATTGTAAGCCATTGATGGTCTGGATTTTTACTTTTAGCCAAGTTTCTTACTTTATCCATTAAATCCATGCGAAGATCATCCTTTGTAACATATGGAAAAATCTTATGTTCTGCATATGCGTTACTTTTTCTGTTATACATATTCTGTAACTGAATAGGTGAATCTGTAATATCCATATCTCCGTCTTCGTTTCTGTCATATATTCTATTAATGCATTTTTCAACAGTAGATGTTGGAGGCACATACACCCATAATAATAATTTACCTTCGTATTCAAATTCTTCTATGGAAAGATATAATGTAGGAGACATTCTATCGGGATTGTTAAGCTGATTGACAAAGTTTTTTCTCATATCCTTACACATATTTCTATTAATTCCAATTGTCGTTCCATCATCCTCTACACCCATAATAATATAACCACCATATCTATTAGAAAACGAGCACACAGTTTCATAAACATCTTCCTGTATTCCATGCTGACATGTCTTGTACTCTATTGTTATTTTCTCATCATTTGTAAGCAAATCCCTCATCAATTCAGTTGTCATTTAACCGCCTCCACTTCTATTAATTCAAACGAACATATCCATACCGGATTTTCTGCCTGCATCAGATGATAATGTCCTATCTGTTTTGACCTGCTGACCTGCATCTGTACGATATCTTCATTTTTCACATCATAAGTTGATAATATTTCCTTTATCTCACATATCGTTTCCATGGAAATTGCATTTATAACTATGCGGATATGTGGATTTTTTGCTTTAAGGCTTTCTATTATGTCTTTTAGATTTCCACCGCTGCCCCCGATAAACGCATGTGTCGGTGTTGGAAGCGTATCCATTCCATCTGGTGCTTTCGCACTGATCACATGGATATTATCAAGTCCGAATTTTTCCTTATTTTGTACGATAAGCTGTATGGCATTTTCTTTCTGTTCTATTGCATAAACCTCTATGTCATCCGAAAGTGATGCCGCCTCAACCGCGATCGAGCCTGTTCCACTTCCGACATCATAAAGCACTGAATCTGATTTCAGATTAAGTTTGCAGATACTTATATGTCTTATTTCCTCTTTAGTCATAGGAACTTTCTCGCGGATAAACTCTGCATCTTTTATATGTGGTGTAACATTTTTTGCAACAGGATCAGGATTTTTTATCATACAGATATAAAGACCTTCCTGCTGAAGCTGCATACACTCCTGTGGAGATAACTGCATTATTTTTTCATCCGGATATGATAGCTGATAGCCAACGGTTATAATACTGTTTTGTAAACCGTATTTTTCATCTTTGCTCAATATCTGTCCAAGCATATTTACGTCTTTTACTCCGGACATAAGCATAAATGTTTTGGCATGATGACTGAGCCGCGATGCAATATTTGACAGCTTTACTCCGTGGATACTGCAGATATATGCATCACTGTATGTTTCTCCTATAGCCGCTGCCATATACGACACCGATGAAATTCCGGGAAGTACCGATACATCTGCTTTTAATTTTCCTGTAGTGATCTCATTTTTTATTGCCGCATACAGTTTTCTGCTGCCGCTATAAAAACCTGTATCGCCTGAAAATAATATAAGAACATTAATTGTATCTGCGATGTTTTTTACGTTATCCTCATAAAATCCCTGTAAATATGGGATGATCTGGTCTGCCAGATAATATGGTTTTTTATCTATTTTCGCATCATATTTTTCAATCATGCGCCTTGCTCCGAGCAATATGTCAGCATTTTTAATTGCCTCTGCTACCGCCCCGGTCATGCAATCAGCATTTCCCATTCCAATTCCTGCGAGAAGTATGTGAAATTTAGTATCATATAAGTCATTTGCACTACATGAGTTGCCAGTGTCTTGTAAATCATTTGCTTTATCAAGATACTCGCACACCTCGTCAAATGACATTCCATCATCTCTCACACTCTGACCGACAACAAATACAGGTATTCCCTTATTTTTTGCCGCGGCAATTTTTTCGTTCCAACCGCCTGCTGCACCGCTCTTTTTTGTGACAAGACACTTGATATCGTACTGGTCTATAAGAGCCTCGTTAAGCTCGATGCTGAACGGTCCCTGTAATGCTAGTATGTGTTTTCCTGAAATTTCATTTTGCATACATAAGCTGATACTCTCTATCCCCGGAAGAACGCGCACATAGAGTCTTTCCTTTACGCCCTGTTCTGCGCAGTATACCGGGAGTTCTTTACTTCCTGTGGTAAGAAGTATGTTTCCTTCTGTATTTTTAAGAGCTTCGGCACACATCTCATTATTCAAGAAATATTGAATATTATCGTAATCAGCTGATATATCTGTATCTCTTTTAAGACGCAGGTATTTTATATGATTTACACTTTCCACCGCATGTTTTATATTTTCTGTAACCACAGCCGCATACGGATGTGTTGCATCCACTACGATCTCACATTTTTGTTTTGCAAAAAAACGGGTCATTTCTTCGCTGTCCATTCGCCCCATATGCACAGTTGCATACGGATTTTCCTGTAACACGATCTCACCGTATTCCGTTGCCACGCATACTGTATGCTCTATCCTTTCTTCACACAAATGTTCTGAAAGTTTGCGTCCTTCGGTTGTTCCTGCAAAAATCAGTATTTTACTCAATCTGATAACCTCTCTTTGTGACAAGTTTTCCGTCAATGATCTTTGTTCCCTCATTTCCGATAAAAACTGTCGTAAACATATTTACCTGTGCATTTCTAAGCTCACCCAATGTGCAGACTGTATACTCTGTGCCCTCGCGCCCTATATTTTCGACATAGCCGCATGGTCTTTCAGGCTCTAGAACACGCAGTAATATATCACACGCTCTCATCAGGTAATCTTTTCTCTTATGGCTGGATGGGTTATAAAGTGCTATGACAAAATCTCCCTCTGCCGCAGCTATGAGACGTTTTTCTATTTTATCCCAAGGTGTCAGCAGGTCACTTAAACTGATAGTACAAAAATCATGGTTTAAAGGCGCACCAAGTACTGCCGCTCCGCTGTTTGCCGCTGTAATGCCCGGTATTACCTCAAGTTCCACGCCCTCGTATTCCTGACCAATCTCATACATAAGCGATGCCAGTCCGTATATTCCCGCATCCCCACTGCACACCAGTGCTACTGTTTTTCCCTCAAGAGCCTTTTCAAAACACATATGGCATCTTTCTTTTTCCTGACGCATAGGTGTGGTCAGAAGCTCTTTCTCCTGAAATTTTTCTCCAAGAAGCTTTATGTAGACTGTGTATCCGATGATAACGTCAGCTCTCTCAAGTGCCGCGATAGCCTGCCCTGTCATCATATCTTCATTTCCCGGTCCCATGCCTACTATATAAATTTTGTTCATCCTATTTTCTCCATTATTTATGTTATATGCTTTAAATTTTGCTTGTACTTTTAAGGTCCTGTGATATCTGAAGTAATTTTTGCAATCGCTATTGTTACACCGTCATATGCGTGTTTCTTATATACAAGCCTGATATTTTTTTCATTGTCAGAAGCACATAAAAAACATTTATCATTTTCATTTGTTTTATGGCACAATGGTTTTTCATCAGATTTATGAATTGTATCTTCGTGTTCTATTATTGTATCGTATACCAGCTCTTTACATCCCATAACTGCCGCCCGCTCGCATACATTATCGACACCGACCTGTTTTTTTACAAATGCAGACGAACTAAATTCTCCTTCTAACGAGAGTAATTCTGTTGCTGTATACGTGGCAAAATCAAGTCTGTTTTGTCTGCACCATTGTATTATGCCCGGCTCGCTCTTTTTGATATCAATAGATGCTATCTTTTTGACCTCGCATTTTTCAATTTCTGTCTCCGTAAGGCTTTTGTTTATCGCATATTCAATCTTTTCATATGGCGCATTTTTCTTGCAGCCTATTCCAATGACATATTGTTTTGGTTTTAAATACAAGACAGCGGCATATTTTTTTATGTCTCTGTCCCGGGATATAAGAATATCAACCGGGCTGTTGGGTGGATATTCGATAAACTTTGCTGTGTCTTGCAATTTATTCTTGAGTATGGACTGATCCACAGAAACCATTATCACTTCACCCAAAAGCACCTTTGCGGACACCTTTGCTATGCCATCTTTATTTAATATGGCAAGGTCATTCTCCTTCGCAAAGACATCCACCGCAAATTTTTCATTTATATCCGTGGCTGTTGTGATAACAGGGACTGCATTTATCCGATCTGCAATCGACTCTGCGAGTTCATTCGCACCACCCATATGTCCTGACAAAATCGGAATAACAAACTTTCCAAGCTCATCTATCACGATAACCGGGCTGTCACTTAGTTTATTCTTTACCGATGGTGCTATCGCCCTTACTGCAATGCCGCACGCGCCTATAAAGATCAATGCATTTTTCTTATGCATCTGCGTGGCAGTCCATTCGTCTATTTTTAACTTTATGTATACCGGTAGAAATGATTCTGATGTTTTTATATCCGATTCTTTCTTTGATTCAATCTCATCGATCAATTTATATTGAGAACACTTTGTATAAAGTTCTATACCGCTAATATTATTTACTTTTTGCAGTTTTTCGGCTATCTCACATGACAGTTTATAACCTTTTTGTGTAAAACTCACGACACTGACATTCATATTGATTTCCTCATGAATTGCATATTTAACACAAACATATTATTTGCTAATTTTCCTCTTCACTTTTGGCTTTCCTGAACTCCGTAGAAAAATCCGGTGCATAAAGCCTTGACTTTCTGTAATGCTGATGTGTTATGACCTCCCCCACCAGTACGATCGCGGTTTTTGTGATATTGTGTGTTTTTGCAGTCTCTTCAAGTGTTCCGACTGTGCACACATATGCTTCTTCTTCCGGCCATGTTGCCTTGTATACAAGGGCAGCCGGTGTATCCTTTGTATAGCCTCCTGCTACCAGTCTGTCGCAAAGCTTTGCAAGAAGTCCTGTGCTAAGGTAAATCGCCATAGATGCCTGATGAGCCGCAAAACTTTCTATACTCTCCTTCGTAGGCACTTTCGTGCGCCCCTCCATACGGGTTATAATAAGCGACTGTGAGATCTCCGGAAGTGTATACTCGAGATTAAGAGATGCCGCTGCTCCGAAACAGGCACTCACTCCCGGACAGCTTTCATACTCTATTCCAAGCTCATCAAGTTCATCCATCTGCTCACGGACTGCGCCATATATGCTTGGTTCTCCGGTATGCAGACGCACTGTTATCTTTTTGTCTGTCTCGGCTTTTTTCATGACATCGATCACTTCATCAAGTGTCATTTTTGCACTGTTATATATCTCACATTCTGCTTTTGCATAGTCTAAAAGCTGTGGATTTACGAGCGATCCTGCATATATGATGACATCGGCTTTTTCCAGAAGTCTCATTCCCCTTACTGTTATAAGATCCGGTGCTCCTGTTCCTGCTCCAACAAAATAAACCATTTTTCTGCCTCCTTGCTTTTTGCGAGTTCTCCAAATTCATTCGAATACATGATACATTCTATCTGCAATCTGCCCCTGGCGCGCTTGTCCAGATAAAAACATATGCGCTCCATGGCAAGATCCATCACTTCATATAATTTTCCGCTTTCCTTTAATACCGAAAGTGCCTCCTCTGTGGTAAGACATTCCAAAAGGCGTGTGACATACTCCATCGGAACTTTGCATTTTACCGAAAAAGCTGTCAGCAGCTCTATACGGCAGTCTGCCTCTCTCGAATGAGTGTTCATGATGCCGCCCGCCACTTTTATGAGTTTTCCGATATGCCCTGTCAGAAGCATTTTCTTAAAGCCCATATCCGCAGCCATGTCTATTGTCTGCCCGATAAAATTACTGCATTTGACACTGCGGTCGAGATCATAACCATACTTGCTTTTCATGAAGTCCTGCCCGTAGTTTCCGGGTGCCACTGCCACATAGTCAAAGCCCTGCGCCTTTCTCTGATTCAGTTCTACTTTTATCGTATCAAGTATTGCCTGATTGCTCATAGGCTCTACCACTCCACTTGTCCCCAGTATCGATATGCCGCCCACGATCCCAAGCCTTGGATTAAAGGTTTTTTCGGCAAGTTCTGCCCCTGTAGGCACTGATATCTCTATATCAAGCCCGCCCTTATAGTCCAAAAGCTCACAGACCTCTGTAACCTCTTTTATGATCATCTCTCGCGGAACATGATTTATCGCGGCATTACCTACAGGCTGATCAAGTCCGGGTTTTGTGACTCTGCCGACACCGCTACCGCCATCTATTCGGATATCTAAACTTTCAACATTGTTTTTATCATATTTTTGCCTATTTACAGACTCAATACTATTATTATCTGGCAGCACTTTTTCCCCTGCCCCGCCATTTTTTACTTCATGACCAGTGCTTACAGTCCTAAACCTCACAGAAGAATATATAAGCGCGCCCGTTGTGACATCAGGATCATCCCCTCCATCTTTTTCAACCGCGCAGCTTACCTCTGTCTCACTGCGTTTTATATCTTTTATCTGCGCAGTGTAAGGTATGCATTTCGGTGTTTCTATCGTGATCTCATTTTTAATTTTTCCGGTAAGAAGCATATATGCCGCTGCCTTTGATGCCGCTGCCGCACAGCTTCCGGTTGTAAATCCATATCTCATGCTTTTCTTTTCCGCTTTGCCAGTACTATTCCCTGTCTACCATCGTATAAATAAGTGCATTGCATATCGCGGCTGCAATATTACTGCCGCCCTTTCTGCCTTTATTCACGATAAACGGCACATCTGTTTCCATGATGAGTTCCTTTGCCGCCTCCACATTTACGAAGCCCACCGGAACTCCTATGACAAATGCAGGCTTGTATATGCCCTGCTGCATCATTTCATATAGCTGTATGAGTGCTGTCGGTGCGTTCCCCACCGCAAATATCACAGGCTTTTCTATCTTTGATGCCATCTCCATGCTCACTGCCGCTCTCGTTATCTTACGCTCCTTTGCAAGCTTTGCGACTGTCTCATCTGCCATAAAGCAATGCACCTGACCGCCAAACTTTGCGAGCATTTTCTTGTTTATTCCGGAAAGTGCCATGTTGGTATCCGTGACAATGTCTGCTCCGGCAGCGATAAGTTCTTTTGCCTTTTCCACAGCATCTTTTGAGTATTTTAAAGTATCGACATACTCAAAATCCGCGCTTGTGTGGATCACCCTTTTCGTAATTGGCTCCTGATCAGGCGGAAGCTTGATATTTCTTGCCTCAAGCTCCTGTGATATTATCTCAAAACTTCTTTTTTCAATTTCCATTGGCTGTAAATGCTCAATATTTTTCAATGCACTCACCTATCGCTTTCAATAATTCTCTGTTTTCTGTCTCTGTTTTAACTGCAATCCTGTAATAACCGTCCGACAATCCCTCGTAATTAGAACAGTCACGTATCAGTATTCCTTTTTCCAAAAGCGGCTTATACAACTGCACTTTGCTGTAAAAAAGTATAAAATCAGCACTGCTTTCGTATACCTTAAAGCCATATTTTATAAGCCCTTCTGTAAGCAGTTTTCGTTGCCTTGCAACATATTTTTTCGTTTTTCTTATATAATCCTTTTCCTTTGTGCAGGCTGTTCCTGCGGCCTGCGCGATCACAGACACGTTCCACTCCGGTAGATTTTCTTGTATCTTTTCTCTGAGTGCGGCATTGCCGCAGACCATATATCCAAGCCTGACACCCGGAATGGCATATATTTTTGTAAAAGCGCGTATCACAATGAGATTATCATATTGCTCTGTCAGTTTAACCACAGACTCCGCAGCCTCACAGAAATCTATAAAACACTCATCCATTACCACATATATATTTTTGCTGTGGCAATGTTCCAATATAGCTGTCACTTCTTTTAAATCAATGAGCTGCCCTGTCGGATTGTTCGGGTTTGCAAGGAAAATAATGTCTGTATCATCGTTTAACTCACTTATTATGTGTGACACATCCGCTCCGTTTTCAAGATCTGTGTAACAGTATTTTTTCTCACTGCAAACAGCAGATAGCGCATACTCATATCCGTAAAACGACGGAACAGGGATAACCGCTTTCTTTGGATTTATCGCATGAACTATAGCCATAAAAAGCTCCGATGCGCCATTTCCAAACACAATATTTTCCTGCTCTATTTCATTATCATTTTCAGCCAAAGTCTCTGCAACCGCAGTTTTTAAACCGCTGCAGGAAATATCAGGATAACGATCACACTTTTCTATTGCATCACTTATCGCCTTTTTCACTGCATCCGGTACGCCAAGCGGATTGATGTTTACCGAAAAATCCATATTCACTTTGTTGTTATAAATGTCTCCGCCATGGATGTTTTTCATGATAACTTTCATTTTCCTATACAATGTTTTATACTTTTATAATGCACCGTTAAGCATTCCGTAAATACATACTATCTGAGCAATACCCCAATATTCCTGATTACATAGGCAAGTACGTTCAGCAATTCCACACATATCAGCTCACATATAACTGCTGTAGTATACATCAATCTGTTTGCCCGTTTTATGTCCTCATATTCTACTTCACGAAGTGGATCTCCGATAAACGGCTTTTTTATAAGTTTTCCATAATACACCGCATCTCCCGCAAGCTGTATGCGAAGTGCTCCGGCACATGCACTTTCTGTCTGCGCAGAGTTCGGGCTTGCATGATTAAATCTGTCTCTTTTAAATATCCGGTGTGCATTATCTCCATCAAACTGTCTGCTTCCAAGATATGCCGCAAGTATCATAAGATATGCACTTATTCTGGCAGGAAGAAAATTCACCACATCATCAAGCTTTGCCGCGGTCCTGCCAAAATACAGATATCTGTCATTTTTATAGCCTACCATGGAATCCATCGTGTTTATCGCCTTGTATACAAATCCAAGTATCGGTCCGCCAATTGCCGTATAGATCATCGGTGCGATCACTCCGTCCGATGTGTTCTCGGCAACCGTCTCAACCGCAGCCTTTGTCACACCGGTTTCATCAAGTGCATCAGTATCGCGTCCAACTATCATTGATACAGCCTTTCGTCCGGCATCAAGCCCTTCATTTTTAAGGCTTGTATACACTTTCATGCTCTCCACCTTAAGGCATTTTGCTGCAAGTATCTGATATGTCATGACCGCCTCGACTGCCAAACCAAGATACGGATGTATCAGATATGCGGCAATAAGGATAACTCCCGATACAATAAATGTCGCTGCGATAACCGTCAAAACAAGCTTTTTTCCATTGTTAAGTTTTGTATCATTATCCAAATCTTTTCTGTTTAACTTTTTTTCAAGTCCTGCGATAAGATTTCCGATAAGCCTTATCGGATGCGGCAGCCAATGCGGATCTCCTATAAATAGATCCAGAATAAATCCTGCCACAAATGCCAGTATATGATATCTCATAGTTCTCCTTTAAAAAATTAGTTTTGGACTATAATCACATATTTCTATATCGTAATATGCCTTATGTCCGAAAAAATTTTATCCTTATCACTATTATTTATGTCGATCACACAGCTATATCCACAGCCATTTTTGACCTGATAATCAAAATAATCACCGCCACAGTAATGACTCAGGATTGCCATGATAGTTCCTCCGTGAACTACAAATACAGCGGTATCATTGCCCTCAAGTGCAGCTATTGTCTGCTCAAAGCCTCTTACGCATCTTTCTATAAATTTTTCTCTGCTCTCACCACCCGGAAACGCCAATGTTCCACCACTGTCGATCCATGCCTGATATGTATCGCGATACCTTGTGTCAGAACTTAACTCTTCATAATTTTTTAATTCAAACTCGCCAAAATCCATCTCCGAAAAGTCCTCGACCAGTTCAGGCTCTATATCAGGAAAAATTATTTTTGCAGTCTGTATACATCGGCACAGAGGACTTGAATATATTTTTACATTCTGTGTATTAGCATCTGATCGGTATACTGTTTTATCGGATATTTCTGTTTCAAACTTGGTATACATATTATCATATATCCCGCTTCTGGCAGCCTGTTTTATCTGCTGTATCCCGGCTTCATCAAGCGGTTCATCTGTCTTTCCGAGATATCTGTGCTCCCGGTTTGAAGCGGTGCTGCCATGCCTGATAAAAATACATTTTATTGTCTTTATTTTATCTTCTGTCCTATTCCGCATACTACGCGCACCACCTCATCTGCCTGTTTTGCCAGTTCTATCAGAATTCTGCCTGTTTTTTCCCTGTATTCTCTCTCGAATGGATCGATCGGAACTATTCCATTTCCAATCTCATCACTTATGATAATCATATCGTGATGTTTTTCTATGAAATTATGCAGCTTTTTTTTACACTCGCTCCATAACTCGTCCTTGTTTTTATCATTCTCATATTCTTTAAAAAAATCTCTGACAAAACAATGAAAACGATCTATTACTATGATCTTCTCACTGTTTTTATTGTTTTTTACATTTTGACTATTATTCGCAGATATTTCATCTTCGGTATACGCTCCATCGTTATTACATAATTTATCAATAAAAAAATGTTGTTCTTTGCAATCATATACGATGATTTTCTCATTAGTCTGCTTTACATAATCTAATTTGCCCTGTGCGTATCCACCTATGATCAGTTTCATATTTGATATATTCCTTATTGTGATATATTTCTTATTTTTATAATTGGCAACTATTCCGTACATTCACACAATATATGTTTTCT
>CAVABC010000037.1:0-26465 GCA_963586665.1 Acutalibacteraceae bacterium | reverse complement strand
CTAATCAGATTATTTCAAGGATATTATACCATGATTTTTCTACACCCAATAGGTGCAAAAAATATATTGATAAAAGTATGAGAAACACCAGTATTTATAAGGAAATATTAGATTCATAGGTAATGAACTTCACGGATTCAGGTAACATATAAATTTAGTCGTACGACATATTTTTATTATATGCTATAGCATATTAAATTGTCAATTTTATTACAGATGAAGCACTCGCTCCTTGATCTCCTGAGTTCTTCCCTGATTCCAAAACTGGGTACCGATGTATCCGCAGGTACGACGGGCTACACTCATCTTGTCCTGATTACGGTTGCCGCAGTGCGGACACTCCCAGATAAGCTTGCCTGAGCCTTCCTCTTCTACAATCTTGATCTCTCCATCATAGCCGCAAACCTGACAGTAGTCGCTCTTGGTGTTAAGCTCTGCATACATGATGTTGTCATAGATGTACTGCATTACTGAAAGCACTGCCGGGATATTGTCCTGCATATTCGGTACCTCAACATAGCTGATAGCACCTCCCGGTGAAAGCTTCTGGAACTGAGCCTCGAATTTGAGCTTGTCAAATGCGTTGATCTCCTCAGTAACGTGTACATGGTAGCTGTTTGTGATGTAGTTCTTATCTGTAACACCCTTGATGATACCGAAACGTTTCTGTAAGCATTTTGCAAACTTGTATGTGGTAGACTCAAGTGGTGTTCCATATATACTGAAATCGATGTTTGTCTCTTTTTTCCACTGATCACAGGCATCATTAAGACGCTGCATTACCTTGAGTGCAAATGGTGTTCCCTCATTTGGCTCTGTGTGTGATACGCCCTTCATGTAACGGACGCACTCGCAAAGTCCTGCATATCCAAGGGAAATAGTAGAGTATCCGTCAAATAACAACGGATCAATAACCTCACCCTTTTTGAGGCGGGCAAGTGCTCCGTTCTGCCACAGGATCGGTGCTACATCGGATTTTGTTCCGAGAAGTCTCTTGTGTCTGCACATAAGTGCTCTGTAGCAGAGATTTAATCTCTCTTCCATGAGCTTCCAGAATTTCTCCTCATCACCCTCTGATGAACATGCCACATCTACAAGGTTTAAGGTAACAACGCCCTGATTGAAACGTCCGTAGTATTTACGCTTGTTTTGATCAAAATTCTTTGCGTGAGCTACATTTCCTGCGGTCTGTGAGCATCTGTCTACAGTGAGGAATGAACGACAGCCCATACATGTATATACATCTCCGTCCTTTAACTCTTTCATGACTTTCTCAGAGATGTAATCCGGTACAAGTCTCTTTGCAGAGCATTTTGCTGCAAGCTCTGTAAGATACCAGTATTTTGAATCTGCTATGATATTGTCATCCTCGAGCACGTATATAAGCTTAGGGAATGCAGGCGTGATAAATACGCCCTTTTCATTCTTTACGCCCTTTATTCTCTGGTTAAGCATCTCCTCGATGATAGCTGCAAGATCTGCCTTTGTCTGTGGATCTTTTACCTCATTGAGATACATAAATACAGTGATGAACGGTGCCTGTCCGTTTGTGGTCATAAGTGTGATGACCTGATACTGGATCATCTGCACGCCACGGTTTATCTCTTCTTTTACACGAAGCTCGGCAACCTCATTTATCTTTTCTTCATCAAGCTCAAGTCCTATGCTCTCAAACTCCACCTTTACCTGTTTTCTGAATTTCTCACGGCTGACCTGTACAAAAGGAGCCAGATGAGCAAGTGAAATACTCTGTCCACCATACTGTGAGCTGGCGATCTGCGCGATAGCCTGTGTAGCGATATTACATGCAGTCGAAAAGCTCTTTGGTGTATCGATCATAGTCTCACTGATGACTGTGCCATTCTGAAGCATGTCCTCTAAGTTTACAAGACAGCAGTTGTGCATATGCTGTGCAAAGTAATCTGCGTCGTGGAAATGGATGATTCCCTTCTCATGAGCCTCAACGATATCCTCTGGAAGCAGGAAACGTCTTGTGATATCCTTGCTTACCTCTCCTGCCATATAATCACGCTGTACGCTGTTTACAGTAGGGTTTTTGTTGGAATTTTCCTGTTTTACTTCCTCGTTATTGCACTCTAACAGGCTGAGTATCTGCTGGTCTGTAGAGTTTGATTTACGAACGATAGCTCTTTTATATCTGTAAGTGATGTAGTTACGGGCTACGGTAAATGCGCGCTTGTTCATAAGCTGGTTCTCTACCATATCCTGTATCTCCTCCACACTTGGGGAACGCTTCATATTCTCACATGCAGTCTCGACATTTTCAGCTATCTCCTCTATCTGCTCTGCTGTAAGCTTCTCATAATCGAGTACAGAGTCATTAGCCTTTTTGATGGCATGTATGATCTTTGCCGCATCAAATACATCTTCGCTGCCGCTTCGTTTGATGATTTTCATGTAAATTCTCCTCTCTCATGTAATATATATAATGTATTATGTCGATCAACATATTGTATGTATATCTGGCACTTTATACCATATAATGTGTATGTATAGTATCCAATGGCACAAAATATGCAGCTATAATCCATAACTGCATACTAAAAACTATTGATTAAGTGTCAAAATAGATTATACAAGATATTGTTTCAATGTCAATACGGCTTACAATATTTTGTATGGTTGCACAAAAAAGGACACAACTTTTGTGTTACTTTTCTCCATTGAGATTTTCCAGATTGTCTATGACACGGTTCATATATCCTAAAAACCTGTCGAATTCTTCTTCACTGAAGCCTCTTTTCATCGCACCTTCTATAACGCGGATATTGTTTCTAACCCTCATCTCATGGTCAAGAGCCTTCTGTGTCAGCTCTATTTTTTTGAGTCTGGCATCGTTTTCCATAGGTGTTCTTACTATAAAACCATTCTTCTCGAGATTTTTAAGCAGATTAGTAACTGTGGCACCGCTTAAATCAAAATTCATTTCAATATCCCTCTGGAATATATCCACCCCCGGGTTGTCCATGATATAGCCTATTATCATCCCCTGTGAGCGCGGTATACAGGTGTCGTTCGCACATCTTTTTTTATCAAAATACCTGTCTATGTTCCTGCTTATACGCCCTATTTTGTGTCCCAGATACCTGTCCGGAGTAAATTCTTTCATAATATTAAAAACCTTTCTTGACAATTGTAATCGTCATCCTATAATATAGTTAGCACACTAACTAATTAATTGCAAGTACATTTTTAGTTAGCCAGAAAAATAAAATAATTATAAGAAAGGACAAAACACTATGTTAAAAACATTAGGTGCCCATATAAAGGAATACAAATGGGCCTCGATCTTAACTCCCGTGATGATGCTTTTCGAAGTAGCCATGGAAACAATCATTCCGCTGCTCATGGCTTCTATCATCGATGATGGTGTCAATAAAGGTGACACACAGCACATATATATCATGGGTGCATGGATGGTTGTTGCTGCGATATTTGCCCTTCTCACCGGATGCCTCGGTGCAAAATACGGTGCAAAGGCTTCCATGGGACTTGGTAAGAACCTTAGAAAAGCCATGTTTAGAAATATCCAGACCTATTCCTTTGCAAACATTGATAAATTCTCGACAGCAGGACTTGTCACACGTATGACAACGGATGTCACCAACATCCAGAATGCTTATCAGATGATGCTGCGTATGGCTATGAGAGCGCCGGCTTCCATCATATGTGCCATGGCTATGTCATTTTTCATAAGCCCTCGCCTTGCAACAATATACCTTATAGCAGTTATCGTGCTTGGTGCTTTTCTCATTTTTATCTCAATGCGTGCGATGAAATATTTCGACAAGGCTTTCGAGAAATATGATGCTTTAAATGAGAGCGTACAGGAAAATGTTTCAGCTATCCGCGTTGTAAAAGCTTACGTGCGTGAGGATTACGAGAAAAAACGTTTCACAAAGGCAGCTCAGAATATCTATTCCGTATTTACCAAAGCTGAGAGCCTTGTTGTATACAACTCACCTCTCATGCAGTTTACGGTATACACCTGTATCCTTCTCATAAGCTGGATCGGTGCACATATGGTAGTAGGCGGCACTCTCCTTACCGGAGACCTCATGGCTCTGCTTACATATTGTATGAATATACTTATGAACCTTATGATGCTTTCCATGGTTTTTGTAATGATCTCACTCTCGCTCGCATCCGCAAGACGTATATGTGAGGTGTTAAACGAGGAAAGCACACTGCACAATCCACCACAGCCTGTTATGGATGTGTCTGACGGAAGCATCAAATTCGACCATGTTACCTTCAGATATTCAAAAACAGCCGAGACACCTGTATTATCCGATATAAATCTCGAGATAAAGTCAGGCGAGACTATCGGTATCATCGGCGGAACGGGAAGCTCTAAATCTTCCCTTGTAAACCTCATAAGCCGTCTCTACGATACCGAATCAGGCTCTGTTATCGTCGGAGGACACGATGTGCGCGAATACGACATGGATACACTCAGAAATCAAGTGGCTGTCGTATTGCAGCAGAATGTGCTTTTCTCAGGAACAATACTTGAAAACCTGCGCTGGGGCGATAAAAATGCCACTGATGAGGAATGTATCGAAGCTTGTAAAATGGCATGCGCAGATGACTTTATCGAGTCATTCCCTGACAAATACAATACCTACATCGAGCAGGGTGGAACAAACGTATCCGGTGGACAGAAACAACGTCTCTGTATCGCAAGGGCACTCCTTAAAAAGCCTAAAGTACTCATACTTGATGACAGCACAAGTGCAGTTGATACAGCTACAGATGCAAAGATCAGAGCCGCTTTTGCAAAGGCAATACCGGGAACAACAAAACTTATCATCGCACAGCGTATCTCGTCTGTCATGGATGCAGACCGTATAATCGTAATGAATGACGGCTGTGTGGACGGCTTTGACACACATGAAAATCTGCTTAAGAACAATGATATCTACCGTGATGTCTACGAATCACAGACAAACGGTGGCGGAGATTTTGATGAAGGAGGTGCACAGTAATGCCGGGACCAAAAGGACCACATGGACCAAAACCAAAGATCAAAAATCCGGGTAAACTTTTTGCCCGCCTTATGGGATTCATATTTAAAAACTATCTGGCAGCCTGCATTTTTGTAGTGATCTGCATTTTTATAAGCGTACTCGCAAACGTACAGGGTACAATGTTTACAAAAAATCTCATTGATGACTATATCGTGCCGCTCCTTAAAACAGGCACTCCCGACTACGGACCGCTTCTTGGTGCGATCGGAAGAGTAGCCATTTTCTACGGAATCGGTGTAGTCAGCACCTTTGTATACAATAAGGTCATGATCTATGTATCACAGGGAACTATCAGAAACATGCGTATTGAGCTGTTTTCACATATGCAGGATCTTCCGATCCGCTACTTTGACTCTCACGCTCACGGTGATATCATGTCGATCTACACAAACGATATCGATACTCTCCGACAGCTTATCAGCCAGAGTCTTCCGCAGATATTAAACAGTGCGATCACAGTTGTAAGTGTATTCGTATCAATGATCATACTTAACATTCCGCTCACTGTTCTTACTATTATAATGGTAATAGTCACAACAGTTGTGACAAAGAAGTTTGCCGGTTTCTCAAGCCGCTATTTCCTCGCACAGCAGCGTGATCTCGGTAAGGTAAACGGTTTTATCGAGGAGATGTTAAACGGACAGAAAGTGGTAAAGGTATTTACCCATGAGCAGGAAAATATAGAAGCCTTTGATAAATTAAATGAGGAGCTTTTCGACAGTGCCTACAATGCCAACATGTACTCTAACATGCTCGGTCCTGTAAATGCTCAGATAGGTAACTTAAGCTACGTATTCTGCGCCCTTGCAGGAGGTGTCATGGCTCTCTCAGGCTTTGGAGGTCTTACACTTGGAAAGCTTGCAAGTTTCCTCACCTTTAACAAGAGCTTTAACATGCCGATCTCACAGGTCAGCCAGCAGTTTAACAGTATAATCATGGCTCTTGCGGGCTGTGAGCGTATCTTTACTCTGCTTGATGAAGTTCCTGAGACTGACGAGGGATATGTCACATTGGTAAATGCAAAAGAGGAAAACGGTTTGATCACCGAGACTACTGAGCATACAGGTATATGGGCATGGAAACACACTCATCAGGCTGACGGCTCTGTAGACTACAGAAAACTCACAGGTGATGTCATATTCGATGACGTGGATTTCGGATACGTACCTGAAAAGATCGTACTTCACGATGTGGATCTTTTTGCCACACCGGGTCAGAAGATCGCCTTTGTCGGTACAACTGGTGCCGGAAAAACCACTATCACCAACCTTATCAACCGTTTCTATGATATCGCAGACGGAAAGATCCGTTATGACGGCATCAATATAAACAAGATCAAAAAAGCTGATCTGCGCCACTCTCTTGGCATCGTTTTGCAGGATACACACCTGTTTACAGCTACTGTTATGGAAAATATCCGCTACGGCAAGCTCGATGCGACGGATGAGGAGGTTTACGCTGCTGCCCGGCTGGCAAATGCCGACACCTTTATCAGACAGCTTCCTGATGGCTACAACACAGTGCTTACAGGAGACGGAGCTAACTTAAGTCAGGGACAGCGGCAGCTTCTTGCAATAGCACGTGCGGCTATCGCAGATCCACCGGTGCTGATCCTCGATGAGGCTACAAGCTCTATCGATACACGTACAGAGCGTATCGTTCAGGATGGTATGGATAAGCTCATGGCAGGACGTACTACCTTTGTTATTGCACACAGACTTTCTACTGTACGAAACAGTGATTGTATAATGGTTCTGGAAAAGGGACGTATTATCGAAAGAGGAAGTCATGATGAGCTGATCGAGAAGCATGGAAAATATTATCAGCTTTATACAGGTAAGACGGCATAAACCAGTCACAGGCAGCTATTCCTGATGCATAGCAGTTAAGTCAAAATTGGTCAACTATTAAAATATACAATGCATCAAAACACAAGAACCCCACCTGACAGACCGTTGATCTGCCCGGTGGGGTTCTTATATTTAGTTTAAACTAACCATAAAACTAGCGGTGCTCAAACAAGCACATCGTCATATCCTGCTGTCCTTCGCCTTTGCATTTTGACGATTTACACCCACAACTTACCTTCTTTGTAATGTTTCCGGCATAGTGCGACATAGCTTTCATTCGAGCCGAGCATGATCTGTGCTCCCTCTCGCACTATTTTTCCGTTTGAATATCTCGTATTGCACTGTGCTCTCTTTCCGCACCAGCACACCGTAGGTACTTCTTCTATGACATCTGCTATCTCCATAAGACGCATTGATCCCGGAAACAGATGATTTAAGAAATCCGTGCGAAGTCCATAACACAGGACAGGAATACCATAGAAATCCACTATATCAGAGAGTATATCTACTTCCTCAGCCGATAAAAATTGTGCTTCATCTATGAGGACAGCATCTACCTTTTTTCCATTATAAAACTGCTCCGATTTTTCCATATCCCATGAGGATGCGATCCCTTTTAAAAACTCATCCACATATATGGCAGGAGCTGACAGTCCCATGCGGGATGCTATTTCATGATCACCGTCTCGGTTATCAGTCCTTGGTTTTAATAGTACCGCATACTGACCACGTTCCTCGTAGTTGTAGCGTACCATAAGAATATTGGCAGATTTTGAACTGCCCATTGCTCCGTATCTGAAATATAATTTTGCCATCTTATATTACCTTTTGTCCTTTATGTTTATGCTATTTCATCAGAATTTCGCTTGATCTGATCCACCACTTCCATAATCTGTCTTGCAGTACTCATATCATCTTTGAACAATGCAGTAATGCTTCCCACTGACTTAAATGGTTCACCCATTAACACCTTATTGTCATCAATATTTCCATTTTCAACAATATAGTCTACTATCAGGTTTACAAATCGCATCTGATTAATATTCAACCGCTCTTCTGTCAAAAACTCACTGAAAGCCTCATTTAAAGCAGCTCTGTCAACACCTACAATCTTTCTCACCAGACGTCCGACCGGTGTATCACCATATTCCTTGATATAGTCATCTTTTGATCCCAGTTCTGTCCATAAAATATTCTCTAAATGTCGTACAGTTTCCCGGTAGTACTTAATAGTTCTCTCTTAGCACCCTTCAATGCGTTTTGCGTCAAGAAACATTTCTAAAAATTTGACATTTGGAATTTCTGATTTCTCAGCTTCATTTTCTGCAAATGTTTCTAAAATAACTTCCTGCAATTTTTTCATCTGAGCAATTGATAAGTACTCCGACATAACATTTAAAACTTTGACTATTTTTTCTTCCATGTTGGTATGTATCTCCTTTCAAAATACCAACATCCTTCTCCTGCGTTTGCAATTATTACTCGTTACAACATTTCTTTTTCTTTATAACATTCAAAAATGTAATTTGGATTTTCATAATAAACACTACTGTTGTAGTCATCTATCTTTGGACTGATAAAAGAATTATATACTTCTATTAGCGCATCAATCACTTCAATTTGCTCGTCCTCGGCAACCATTTTTATAAGACGCTTATAAACTTTTCCTATATCCCAATGTGAAGGCACCGCATAGCCACACTCCGCCACATTATCAAATTTACCTGAAATAATATCTGCTTCCTGAATAAATTCATCACTTACAGCATCAATATTATCGCAATGGTAAACATCAGCAAGATCATAAATCTTACAAATATTTTCTTTTCCTAATTTATTTACTACATCTGCACGAATATTTTTAGTCTTACGTGAAATGTATTCGATTAATCCACACGTATAAAAAAGATCGTTATCTTTTTGTGACTCTCTTCCTTGACCAATCACTAGTGTACCTCCTCAAATCCTCTATAAGTCAGACATTTTAAGGCTTCATCAGTACAAAAAACAATCTGATGTGTCGGATATTTAAACTTTGCCAAAACCCAAAACTGTTCTCTCGTAATGGTGCCATCTATATAATCAGATACATATGTATATATCTGATCATCAGCCATAGCTCCTATTACAATATCATAGTCATGAGTTTTTCCGCTTCGACATGCTACAATAAAATCAAGCCATTCTTCTGTCATTTCCTTAAATTCCAGAATTTTTAGTCCTTCTAAAAATCTCACATCATAGATTGATACAATTTTAGTATTATATCGCCTTGCCCATCTCTGTGCCTGTTCTTTTATAACAGTACAATAAAAACCAGTACCAAAATCTTTTGTATTTCTACTAACTCTTATCTCTGGTTTCTCAACTGCCTGATATCCACCATGATATACCGTCATGAGTGCCATATCATCCTGCCTCCCTTCATATTTATTTTAGAGCCAGTTTCCTAATTATCAATTTTTTCATATAGTATTACCCCCTCATTTTTAATAGACTCCAATAGTTCTTTTCTGACCGGCTTATCTAAATCCACTATATCATACTCCAGCAATGTCGATGTCAGTTCATCTACATCTAAAATAAAATTAGTACTATTGCCACCATAAAATGCCAAATCAATATCGCTGCGTTCTTTAAAATCACCTCGTGCTCTTGATCCAAAAAGGATTACTTTTTCAACACAATGTTCTTTTGCCAATTGAACAATTTCCTGCAACACTTTACTTTTTATTCCTGTTTTTTCAGAGACTTTATTTGTATCCATAAATGCTCCTACGTAATATTAGTTTTCTTACGAAATATGCGGTACCGCATATTTCTGTACTGAATAGTTACCTATATTTCATTATTGTTTATCCAAAATATTTCTGCATCAAACTATCAAACAATGTTTGTGTTTCATCTAAAGCTTTTTGTACGGCAACTTTTGATTTGTCAACTTGTGCCTTAAATAAAACAAACTCCTCTTGTTTGGATAATGGCGGCATCAATACCGGCAATGCTCGCAGCTGCGTCATATTAATACTTGCGATTCCCGTTGTCTGTTTTGCACATCCCAGAAAATAGCGTTTTGATCGTTGATGCTGAAGGTACTCTGCAAAAAATTCAGGAAGCATCACAGATTCATCCAATCTCACTCGGAAAATATGATTCTGGTGTATACAGTTCTCAAGCGGCTCTTTTATAATCGCACCACGTCCCACTTTATCCGGATCGCCACCCTCAGTCATAAGTACATCGTCAGCAAGCAATTGATATTGCTTAATCTCTTGTTGTGTTGCTTCTATTGTTTTCACAGTTGTCCAGTCTATATAACCATCTTTTTCTTTACAATAAACCGTGACTGCATCCACTGACCAGTTGGGGCTTTATATTCTGTTGTAATTGTATTGACACTGCTCAGACGCTCTGCAAGGGTATTGAAATCCAAGAATTCGCGCATGGAATCTCGGGTTTCCGGCACCATAAATGAATCAAGGATTTCATCCTTAACATCATTAAAATTGCCGATGGACTTTGCTACCTCTCCCATAAGAGGCACACTGGTCAATATCTGATACTGGCAGGTATCTATATCAGCACTGAAGATGGTTGAATATATTGTTGCCAGCGAATTTACGACCTCTGCATGTTCTTTTTCTCCACGCAGGCGCGCATCCTCCAGTTCCCTTTCTCGTTTTGCCTGTTGCTCATGCTCTTCAACAATTGCGTCAATGACCTGAAAACCAGCCACAATATTTCCGCTATCATCCGCTTTTCTAAAGTCAAACTGATAATGATGCAGTTTTCCGCCTTCTGTGCTACGATAGGTATTTCATGCATCTCATCAAGCTTTTCATAGCTTACCGCTACTTCCCTTTGATGAGCAGCTTCCTTTTCCTTTTCTGCACGTTCCGCCTCCTGATGCTCTTCAATAATGGCATCAATGTTCTGGAATCCGCAGGTGATAAACCCAACACCTTCTGTTCTGCTAAGATTGTATTGGTAATGATGTACTTTTCCATCAACAAGTACACGGTAATTGCCTGTATATTCGCTCCTGTTTTTAAACACTTTTCGCAGATGTTCGATGCCGAGTTTTTCATGTAGGAGCTTCTTATCTTCAGGATGAACACGTTCAGTAATATACTTTTCCAGAGTGGTTGGATAATCGAAGAATCTATGATCTTTTTTATCCAAGCTGGATGTGATATATCCATCTAACTTTAATATCTTCGCAGTCCCATCTGTAAGATTAATCCAGAATATATTCTGAAAATCTCGGGCCAGTGAATCAAAAACATTCAGCTGTTCTCTAAGCAATTCATCCTGTTTTTTGCTCTCCGTAACAAATCCTGTTATATCCGTAAGCGTTCCTTGGTAAAATGTTTGATTCCCTACGGTCACTAGGGATGTGGCATCAGAAACCCAAATATAACCATTCTTTCCCTTCATTCGGTATATGGCATCTACCACATTTTCATTGGAGCTTTGGTTTAACAGCTCTACATATTTCTCAGTAGTATCCGCATCTTCCGGATGCAACATGTTGATGAACTTATTATCGAATTCCGTCTTGATTTCTTCTCTTGTCCATCCAAACATCTCACAGAAGCGGTCGCTAATGTAGAGGAAAGGATATCCTTCCTCTGCAGCACATCTGTGATATCCTCCCGGCATATTCTCAAGGGTGGATTTGGAAAATCGATTCAAGCGCTCAAGCTCTGCATGACGATCAATAAACGCTGTCATATCATTGCAAATACTGAGAATAGCAAGTCTGCCATCCTCGGCACGTATAACCTTGCCCTTATCCACGGTCCACAGTGAAGTCCCATCTTTTTTAGGCATTCGGTAGGTAACCTTATAGGTCATTCCTTCATAGAACTCACCATTATTGAGCTCTTTAACCACGCGCTCCATATCATCCGGATGTATGGTATTTGCCACCTTGCCATGAATGCCAGCAACAAGATCATCAACATCTTCATATCCCAACATATGTGCAATTTTATTGTTGGCATAATATATAGGAAACCCGTCCTCACAGTAACCGCCAATTGTGCCGACGTCTTCTCCTTCAGACAGTTCCAGTATTAGTGATTCATTTGTTTTATTTGATATATTTGTCAACATAAATTCACCTTTTTTTATCCGTTATATTTGAATCTAAATCCTCCTTAACGAACAGAGCACAAATTCATAAATATTTTACCACGAATCTACTTGACTTTTCAACATTCTTGTGATAAGAAAAGACACCCAAGCCTTCTGACCTGAGTGCCTCTATCCTAATCTGCCTTATCCTGCTTTTATCTCTGTGCCGTCCTTGAACACCACCGTCACGTCTGTCTTGCTTTTCACCACCAGCTTCTCGACCAGGCTGCTCCATAACCCCTCGTCAAATTCGGTGAGTACACCATCCTGCTCCTTTAGCACCGTGATGAATCTTCCCATCTGCTCGTTCCGGGCATCGTTGTCGGAAATCAGGGTGCAGACTTCATCGTACTCGCCCTTCAGCTTATCGTAGCGTTCCACCAGGGCATTGTACCTTTTGTTGTAGTCTTCCTGATTCTGGGCTACCCTTGCGTTCTCCGCCACAATGCTCTGCGTCATCTCAACCGTTATCTCGATCTCGCCTTGCAGGGCATCTCTCTTGGCAATTAGCTCGCCGTTGTCGGTAAGCATCTGCCGAATCATCTCCACATTTGCAATAACCTCTTCTTTATCGGTAATGAGCCGGTTCATCCCCTTGATGAAGTATTCCTTAATCTCGTACTCCGTCAAATGCGGTGTCTGGCAGCCTGTTTTCCTTCGGAACTTGTTGTTGCACTGATGCCCTTGATTCTGCTTGCCGCCATCGGCTGTTCCTCCCTTCCGTAAAATGAGCAAAAAGAAAGCACCTACCATTTCTGATAGATGCTTCAATTTCTATTGTTCTCTTTATCTGTATGCTTTTATAAAATCATCCGGTGTAATCGCCGAAACCTCAGAATTTTCAAAATCTCTTACATTGCAAGTGATAATGTAATCTGCTCCAACATCCTTTGCACATTTATCCTGCAGGCAATCTTCGAAATCCGTAAAGGAATCTTTTTCGATTGCATCAAGTATCTCTGTCTGTGATGCAGTTGCGACAGTAAAAATTTCGCATATATCTTTCAGATTTTGCCTGCGAACACTGTCACTGCGTTTTCTCAGCACATACCAGAGCGTAGAAAGCGTATGGAATGCAATATAACCAGTACATTCTCCCATTGCACATTTCCTTACTATCTCCACAGACTGCTCAAGATACGGATCTTCACGGTTCGTGATGTAATTCAGAAGGATGTTCGTATCAATCAACAATACCGAATTTCTCATTCATAGCTTCCTCCCTCTCAGCATCATAATCAATTGCCTCTGCAGCGGCTTTTCTGGATGCCTCAAGTCTTGCAAAAGCCTCTAACTTGCTATTGTTATTTGCGTGTGTATCTTTAAGCGGTGCCTTGATAATGAACGGAATGCTTCTCTCTCTTAGTGCAGTTCTGGTAAAGGTTTCATAAAAAGTCTGCTTTGTCTGACCCATTGCATCAAGCATAGCACCCAGTTCCTCGTAAATTGAATCCTCTAATCTGATACTGATTGTTTTCATTTAGAGCATCTCCTTTCGTTGCTTGACACTATTATACGCTAATTTGAAGCAAATAGCAAGCAATAGCTTTCTTTTTCACTAAAAATCATCGAAATCCTTCTGCGTAGCGATTTCCTTATACCCCTTGTAATCATCATTTCCACTCTCTGCGTACATATCATTCACCATGCCAATGGTCAGCAAATCCAGATCACGTATGGAGATACCGAGCTGTACGCAGCGCAGCAGAAACAAGGGTGTGGTCATCGGGCGGTCAGTTGCTCGAAGTTTTTTTAGACTGCACATCGGTCTGGACGTTCAGCCCCCACAGCTCAATGATTTTCGGAAGCACCTGGTAGATGGAAAAAGTGCTGAATTCATCCAGCCACTCCTCCGGGCTGTCCGAGATAGACGGGTCTGCGTGCTTTGCCATGATATAAGCGATGTTCTCAAACATCTCAAAGTATCCTTTCCTGTCAGTTATAATTTAACAGGTATGCACACACCTGCTGCTTCCATCTGCCACCTCTCCGGTATCGTCATCTTCCGTTTTCAGGCAAAATAAAAAAGACCTCTGAAACCTCATGTTCCAAAAAGCCTTATATCAAGCGGTTCTGCGGATATTCTGTTGTGGGTGCATACTGTTTGGCTGTATCAATCTAATGGTTTTCATTTCAATAATTGTATCATCCGGTGTAGGTTTTACCAAAGCAACCATCATTTTTATAATGTGTCTCGGTGTTCTAAACTGTCCATTAGTTCCGGCTGTAGCTACTTTTGAAAGTAAATACTCGTAAAGATCACCTTTTGAATCCTCATCACCAAGCTCAAGATTGTCAATTCCATCTACGATTTTTGTAAGCATAGCCGCTGTTGGAATTTTAAATATTGCATCTCCCATATATCTTGCATATGCAGAATCTCCATCCTGATGAAGGTTCTTTATAAATGGAAATACACCATTAGATACAAGTTCATACATCTCATCCGCTGAGCCGAGATTTTTAAATTTACTCCAACGATATTTCTGACATTCTGCCGGAAACATTGTTTCATAATCAACTCCCAGAAAATTAGCTTCATTTTCTTTTGTTGTCTCAACCTCATCTAACTGTTTAATAAAAAGCAAATATGTAAACTGCTCTATAACATCCAGCGGATTAGTAATACCACCTGTCCAAAATGTTTCCCATATTCGATCGATTTTATTTCTTAATTCACCCGTAATCATTTTTACTCCTTATACGCATTCGCGCGTGATATAATTCGCTATGCCTATTATAGCATAGTCAAAAATTCATGTCATTAGAAAACAGCAGGTCATCACGGCCTGCTGCTCTTATCATTTGATATTTATTTTATATCATATAAATATACATATTTACTCTGCCATCTCAAGCGCGATCTTCATCATATTTGTGAAGCAGTTCTGACGCTCCTCGGCTGTTGTGATCGCATCCTCCACGAAGCTGTCTGAAATTGTAAGCAGACATGCTGCCTCTTTTCCTGTGACATTTGCATTGTGGAATAATGCAAAGCTCTCCATCTCCACGCAAAGGCAGCCCTTCTCATCGCGAAGCTTCTCCCAGTAGGTTGGTTTTACATCACTTGGCTGTCTGTAGAATACATCACTTGAATGTGTCTTGCCCTCGTGGATCTCTATGCCGAGGTCTTTTGCTGTGGCACGGAGTCTGTCATTTAATGCGGCTGATGGAAGTGTCTCATCCTTGTCATAGCCTGACTGTACATAAGCATAGGATGACTCACTTACTGCGCCTGTTACGAGCACTACATCATATACTTTTAAATCTTTGCTGTAGCTTCCTGCACTTCCGATACGAATGATCCTGTCTACATCATACTGTGTAAACAGCTCGTATGAGTAGATACCGATACTTGGCATACCCATTCCGCCACCCATGACTGAGATTTCCTTCCCGTTGTATTTTCCTGTGAAACCGAGCATTCCTCTTACTCCGTTTACCTGCTTTACATCTGTAAGGAATGTATCAGCGATAAATTTTGCGCGGAGTGGATCTCCCGGCATAAGTACTGTTTTGGCAAAATCCCCCTTGTTTGCCTCGTTATGTGGTGTTGGCATATTATTCTTCCTCCTTTATTACCTGTAAAAATTTCTTGATTTCTGACCAGGCCCTTTTGGACTCCGGTATATTTAAATATCCCATCTGAAATACATGGAACATTCCTTCGTATATTGACAGCCGCACTTTTACGCCCTGGCTGCGGGCTTTTGCTGCCGCGTCCACTGAATCGGACAGCAGCATCTCTATAGAGCCGACCTGTATGAGCATCGGTGGAAAATTCCTGAAATCACCGAAAAGCGGTGACATGTACGGGTCCATCCTGTCGTGATCTCCCGGATAGTCGTTTACATATATGAGACTGTCCTTAGTGTTTCCAAACAGCGGATCTTTCTCATAATTTGTCTCATACGATTCACCGCTTGCAGTAAGATCCGTCCACGGTGACATAGCTACTATTCCTGCCGGAAGCGACATATTGTGATCCTTTAAGTACATGGTAAGGCACATGGCAAGACCGCCTCCTGCGGAGTCTCCTGCCAGTATGATCTGTGAGCCGAACCAGCCCTTATCCAAAAGCCATTTATAACTTGCTACAGCATCCTCTAACGCTGCCGGAAACGGATACTCCGGTGCCACGCGGTAATCCGGTGTCAGCACACTGCAACCTTCACTAACCTCATTATACAGCCCAGCAAATACATAATATGCATTTCTCACTGCGCCCATATAGCCACCGCCATGAAGCTGTAATATCACACGCTCAGTGTTTGGATTTTCCTTTGATGAAAGAAGCTGCATAGTAAAATCGCCCATGTCTATCTCCTCTGTCACAAAGCAGTCCGGCACCTTCCAGGCTGGTTCACGGAGACGTTTTCTAAGCTCCCCTGATTTTATCTTCTTTCCTATTGCAAGATCGTTCGTGATATGACCTATCAGGTTTGTGACAATGCGGCCCTTTAGGCTGACCGCTTCATCCCAGTCAGCATTTTCTTCCAAACCCGGGCGGTAGCTTCCGATCTCCTCATTCTCAAACATATATGAATTTCCTATTCCATGAAAACCTATCATACGTGGAATCTCCGTTTCAACTCTGTTCTGGCTCTTCTGTCACCGATGATGAGCGTTCCTAAAAATAAGAAAAGTGACGCTCCCATCGCTCCCATTGCCAGATACGGGAACTTTATCACATCCGTAGCTACAAGTATCATGGCTATCGCGCTCATTAGTACGAGAAAAATCTGCATCATCATGTAGCTCTGCCAGTTTCGGTGATTTACTATCATAAGCACTATCGTGCCGATGACCAGTGCTATTATCGCTCCCGGGAACACGAAGGTTAGTGCCCAGCCGCGATCTCCTGTAAGCAGGTCTATGCCGACAAGCAGCAGCAACGTAAACACAAACGTACTGACTGTTTTAAAAATATATCCATTTTTGCCGACAATTGCAAGCCTAAGTGTCACATTTGCATAAATTAATACAAGAAGTACTATTATGCTCCAGTTGATGTCCTTATCTGCCATATAATCAACCGTGGTAAGCACGATCTGACATACTATCGATAAAAACAATATGATATTTTCCAGCAGTCTGTATTTACGTGATGCACCCTTGACATCCGGGTATCTGTTACCATCCAAAGACTCTAACACTTTGTAGTCTTCTGTAAGGGGTATCGAATTCATATCTGATGACAAATTGTTCTCATCAGCGACCACCTGTTGACAAAGAGGACATTTGTCCGTTTTATCAGCTATATATACACCGCATTTTATGCATTTATTCATAATATTCTCCATTTGTCTCTATTGTTACTGTCACACCGTCTTTTGCTATCTTTCTGAAGAAGCTGCGCTGGATCATGGTGTCAGCCAGTATGGATGTAAACGTAAACACAAGCGTATCCTTGTACGAGCATATCGTACCTTTCATCGGCTGTCCCTTCGACATCGGTATAAAAGAATAAAAGCCTGTTATATGCTTCTCGTATTCCGGCTCCACCTTGATATTGCCGATATTTGTGATGGTGGTGGTGTTTGCCAGTGCCGACTGTGTGTATACCGCTTTCATCGCCAGATTTTTGATAAAAAGCGGAACCGGCCTCATCCATATATTTTTCTGGTTGGAAACGCTGTAGGAGAAAAGATCCTCCAGATGCTCCTTTGATATCTGCGACTTGATGGAAGCCGTCACAATACCCAGCACCTCCTCAAAGGTATATGTTCTTTTTTCCGGCTTAAACTCCGCCGATATCATAACAAAAAAGTTTTTCGTCGTTACCGAATCAAAATATGGGCGCAGGTTTACAGGAACTGCAACGCGTATCGGCATGTCATTTGGCATGCCGTGAAAACACTCCTGATATACGCTCCACACGAAGCATGCCACGAGATAATCATTTATCGATACTCCGTATCTGTGGCTTACTTCCTTTAGCTGTGCGACAGGCATGAGTCCGTGCATTATGCCAAATTCTCCTGCCGGAATTTTCTCCATCTTTAAAAGATATGCCTTCTGCCTGTTAAAACCGCTTGGTTTGCTCGTCTTATAATTCTTTACGAAGCTGTCCTCCCTGTTTAAGGATGTGCCCTGTGCCAGCGCGTCCCCCTTCTGCTCTGCAAGCTCCGGGTGTACCAGACGCAGATACTGATATGTCAGCTCCCTAAGGAAATTGATGCCGCCCATACCATCTGTGAGTACGTGGAAAACTTCGAGATTTATCCTGTTTTTATAATAAGTCACCCGAAACAGATAGCTTCTGTTCTTGTTTGGACGTATAAATCTGCAAGGGAAAGTATTCTCCTCATGCACCTTTGGAGCTTTCTTGCCATTCTCCTCAAAATAGTGCCAGAACACTCCCATACGAAGCCTTACATTAAAAAGACTAAATTTCGGAAGCACGATATCAAGTGCCTCCTGCAGCTTTGCGCTATCTATATCATCATCCAGTGTGACTGATATTCTGTATACATTTGTCATGCTCTCTCCCGCTATGCTCGGGAACAGGTTGGCTGTGTTGTCCAGCTTATCCCAGCGGATTGAACGTGTTTTGGACATTAATTTTTCCTCTCTTTTTCGGGTATAATTTACCATAGCAGTCCCTAATCGAGTCTGCCGTATACCTCCATAGGCACATATGCCTTTATCTCTATACCGTCAGAGACATATTCCTCCGATACAAGCTCGCCCTGTTTTCTGATGAGCTGTATCACTCCCGCCTTATCATAAGGGATCACTCTTTCGATATAGATCTTGTTCTCCCTTAATATCTCCTCTAAAAGAGACTTTATCTCCTCAAGTCCCTCATCCTTTGCCGCAGAAATATTAAGAGTATAGTCTGCCCTGAAATCGTGCAGCGGTTCGCTGTCCGTGCGGGCATCCTGTTTATTAAAAAGTGTCACAAATTTCTTGTCTTTTACACCGAGATCATCCAAAGTATCGTAGGTTATGAACATCTGCTTCTCACGCTGTGGATTAGATGCATCTACCACGTGGAAAATGATGTCGGAATACTTTGCCTCCTCGAGTGTACTCTTAAATGCCTCGATCAGGTGATGAGGCAGCTTTCTTATAAAACCGACCGTATCGGTAAGGAGCACCTGCTGCTTGCCCGGCAGATCAAGTACACGCGTTGTAGGATCGAGCGTTGCAAAAAGCTTATCCTCCTCGAGTACCTTTGCATCTGTCAGATGATTGAGAAGTGTAGACTTACCGGCATTAGTGTATCCTACTATCGCAACAACTGGCATCTGGTTTTTCTCCCTCTTGGCTCTCGTGATGTCTCTGTGCTTCTGCACTTCCTTAAGCTCACGACGAAGCTGTGCTATCCTGTCATTTATAAGTCTTCGGTCTATCTCAAGCTTTTTCTCTCCCGGTCCTCTCGTTCCTATTCCACCACCGAGTCTGGACATGGATCTTCCAAATCCCGACAGACGACTTAACCTGTATTTAAGCTGTGCCAGCTCTACCTGTATCTTTCCCTCGCTTGTGGTTGCCCTTGCGGCAAAAATATCAAGTATGATTAGTGTCCGGTCCATGACCTTTGTATCGAGATACTGCTCCATATTCTTAAGCTGTGCAGGGCTTAACTCATCATCACAGACTATTCCGGTAGCACCTGTGCTTTCCACAAGCTCTGCGATCTCGGCTACCTTTCCGGTTCCTACATATGTGCCCGGATGGATCTTTTCTCTTCTTTGTATGAGCGTTCCAACAACTGTAGCTCCTGCCGTCTTTACAAGCTCAGCAAGCTCCGCAAGTGAATCATCCGCATCGTCACCGTCCTGCTCACTTACTCCGACGAGTACTACCTTTTCCTCAACGTCCTCTATTTTAATAGTATCTGCCATAATTATCTTGTCTCCAAAAACTGATATTCCCTTGATGCATCCTGATCATCCGGGAACTCCTTCATATATTCTTCCATCTGGCTTTTTGCCGTGGCAAAATCGCCTGAATACTCATAGGCTATGATCATAGCCTTCATGATCTGCTGTTTATTCGGCACACTTTCCATATCGAGTGCGTTCTTAAAATATGTGATTGCAGTATCATAATTGCCATCATCCATCTGCGCCTGTCCCATATTCATCAGATCATAGGTATCTGCCTCGCCACTATCAAGATATGTCTGGAAATACTTCTGCGCACTGTCATTATCACCCTTTTTCTGATAAGCCTCACCCATGTAGTAATTTGCCTTGACGAGATTATCATCTATAGCCTTCTGCAGATTTTCAACTGCCTTATCATAGTCACCAAGTATAGTATATATCCGTCCTACCTGCATAAAGTCATCTGCATCCTTAGCCTCCAGCTTAAGTGCCTCCTGCAGATATTCATTGCCCTGATCGGCCATGCTGTACTTTGACAGAGTCTCATAAATGCCTATGTAAAGCTCATAGTTCTTGCTATCCTCTGAAAGAGCCTTCTTAAAATCAGCCATGCCCTTGTCGGAGTCATTCTGTGCAAAATAGAGACAGCCCCTCAGATAGTATGCGTCAGAATCCCCATTATAATCAATGATAGCCGTGTATGTCTCCATCGCACCATCCGTGTCACCGTTTAAATACTGAGCTTTTGCCTTATAATAGCATATATCAAGTTCTTCTTCTCCTATCGAACCTACCGACTGGTTAAGTGCCTTCTGAAATGCATCGACCGCATCATCGTAGCTTCCGTTTTCTATACAGTTGATACCGTACTGTCTGTATGCACTCCTTTCTTTTTCCCTGTCAGTGCTGTCGCAGCCTGCAAGCATGCCTGCTGAAAGAGCAATTGTAAGTACGAGTGCTATATATTTGTTCTTTATCATTTTTATTCTCCGTGTAAAAATTTTGCTTCATATCATTATATATTCAAATTTCGCACTTGTAAACAACTTAAACTCCCCATATATAATGTATCCTATATGGCAAAAAGGACTCCCACGGACAATTATATCCATGGAAGTCTTTTAGTTCTTTTAAATGTAACTAAGCCTCTAAATGCCAGATTTCATCATTGTACTGTTTGATTGTTCTGTCTGATGAGAAAAATCCTGCCTTACTGATATTCACAAGCATCTTTCTTGACCATTCTTTCTTATTGTCATAGTCTGCATATGCTTTATCTTTTGTCCTACAGTAATCCTCAAAATCTGGGAATGTCATGAACCAGTCTTTGTTGAGAAGCTCGTTGTAAAGTCTCTCTAAGTTCTCCTTAGAACCAACCTTTAACATCTCATCACTTACGAGGAAGTCTACAGCCTGTTTGATGTTCTCATCCTTATCGTAGTAATCCTTAGAGCAGTAATCTCCTCTTTCGTATCTGTCGATAACTGTCTGTGAATCCTCACCGAATACATAGATGTTCTCATCGCCTACAAGCTCTGCGATCTCTACATTTGCTCCATCGCTTGTTCCAAGTGTGATAGCTCCGTTTAACATGAACTTCATGTTACCTGTTCCAGATGCCTCTTTTGAAGCAAGTGAGATCTGCTCTGAAATATTTGCAGCTGGGAATAATTTCTCAGCTAATGTTACGTTGTAGTTCTCTACCATGAATACCTTAAGGTATGGACTTACCTCAGGATCATTGTTGATGATCTGCTGTAAGCAAAGGATTGCATGGATGATATCTTTTGCAATGATGTATGCAGGAGCTGCTTTTGCACCGAAGAAGCATGTGATCGGTGTTGCAGGTTTCTTTCCTGCTTTGATCTCGAAATATTTGTGGATGATGTAAAGCACGTTAAGCTGCTGTCTCTTGTACTCGTGAAGTCTCTTAACCTGAATATCAAAGATTGAATTGTCAGGTACATCAAGTCCCTGTGTATTCTTAAGGTAAGCTGCAAGCTCTGTCTTCTTTGCGTTCTTGATGTCTACGATCTTTGTGAGTACTGCATCATCATCTATAAAATTGCCTAATTTCTCTAACTCGTTTGCATCTTTCTTCCAGCCATCACCGATAAGCTCTGTGATATAAGCAGAAAGCTCCGGGTTACAAGACATAAGCCAGCGACGGAATGTGATACCGTTTGTCTTGTTGTTGAATTTCTCAGGATATAACTTGTAGAAGTTATTAAGCTCTGAGTTCTTTAAGATCTCTGTGTGGAGATATGCAACACCGTTTACAGAATATCCGTAGTGGATGTCCATGTGAGCCATGTGTACAAGACCGTCTTTGATAATGTATGTGCTCTCGTCATCAACCTTTGCGCGAACCTTGTTGTCAAGCTCACGGATGATAGGCATAAGCTGTGGAACTGCCTTCTCTAAGAAGTAGATAGGCCATTTCTCAAGTGCCTCTGCAAGGATTGTGTGGTTAGTGTAAGCGCAGACCTTTGATACAATCTCGATAGCCTCGTCCATGAGGATGCCTCTCTCCTGAAGGAGACGAATAAGCTCTGGAATAACCATTGATGGGTGTGTATCGTTGATCTGTACTGCAGCGTAATCAGCAAGGTCATGTAAGTTAGATCCCTTTGCCTCTGCCTCTGCAAGGATAAGTCTTGCTGCGTTTGATACCATAAAATACTGCTGGTATACACGAAGGAGACGTCCCTTGTCATCTGAATCATCAGGATATAAGAATAATGTAAGGTTCTTCTCGATATCCTCTTTGTTGAAATCAATCGTATCACCTACGATAGACTCGTCAACTGACTCGATATCGAATAAGTGAAGCTTTGTTGTACGGTTGTTGTAACCAACTACATCGATATCATAAAGTCTTGACTGTACTGTAAATCCACCGAAGTTTACAGGATATGTGATATCTGTCTTTGTAAGCCAGCTCTTCTCTGTGATCCATGGGTTTGGAGTCTCTTTCTGAAGGTTGTTCTCGAACACCTGTTTGAATAATCCGTAGTGGTAATTGAGTCCGACACCGTCACCGTTAAGTCCGAGTGTTGCGATTGAATCGATGAAGCATGCTGCAAGACGTCCAAGTCCACCGTTTCCAAGTGAAGGCTCAAGCTCTACCTCTTCGATCTCTGCAAGTGATTTGCCGTTCTTTGCAAGTGTCTCTTTTACTTCATCATAGATACCTAAGTTGATAAGGTTGTTTGATAAAAGTTTTCCGATAAGGAACTCTGCTGAGATGTAGTAGAGTTTCTTCTTTCCGCTGTTTGAAACCTTTCCCTCAGCTTTCTCTTTAACGAGGTCAAGAAGTGCGAAGTATACTTCCTCGTTTGAGCTTACGCTGATACCTTTCTGAAGTTTTGTCTCGATTTCCTGCATGATTGCCATTTTGATTTCCTCCCAAATCTTTTCTGTCATGTTTTGCACACACTTTTGCGTGCTTAGGTTCTTTTTTGTTACCATTCGCACGCAAGCTTGACACCACGCTGTCAAGCTATGCGCCATAGTGTAAATTATTGATAGATTACAGCCCCTGCCTCGTAGAGGCACTTTAAATGGGCTGTAATCGTTGCTGGTCACACTATAATGTGTGATCAGTAACCTTTGTGTCATTTGATGAATAAAGTATAATCCATTGCACTGCACAATTCTTGCAATATACAGTCAAAAACTTGCACAATCCTATCATTTTTCGTTATTTTTAGTGGTAATATAATTGTTTTTATGCTAAAATACGACTATGAACATACTGGAATACGAAAATTATCACGAAGAAAAGACACATGGCGAACTCAAATTCCCATACAATACCTACCTTTGTTCCATACCGCTGGATTTCTCGGGTGTGCCTCTGCACTGGCATGATGAAATGGAGATAATCTATATCAAAAAGGGCAGCGGACAGATATCCGTGGATTTTAAGGAATATCATGTCACGGCACCAAGCCTGGTGCTGATCCTGCCGGGACAGCTTCACTCGATAGATCAGTATATGGACGAGTCGATGGAATATGAAAATATCATATTCTCCCTGTCCATGCTGCTTCCGGGCAAAAACGACTACACCAAAGAGGATTTTCTTACTCCTCTCGTAGCCGGAAGATTTACCGTGCCGACGGTTTTTACTCCGGTATATCCATACTATGAGGATGTTGTAGCCCCTATAGATGCCTGCGATGAGATCTGCAAAACGATGCCGCAGGGCTATCAGCTCTACATAAAGAGCAAGCTCTATGAATTCTTTTTTGTGCTTGATAACAGATGCCGTAATCTGACCAGGCCTCTTAAGAGCAGAAAGACTCTCGACAAGATGAAAGTTGTCCTTAAATATGTGGAAAATCACTATGCCGACAAGATATCCATTGCTGAAATCTCGGAGATTGCCGGATTTTCAGAGTCGCATTTTATGAGATATTTTAAGGAAACAATGGGAACCTCGTTTGTAGATTATCTGAAGGATTACCGCCTAACTATGGCAGCAAGACTACTGCAAAGTTCAGAAAGCTCCGTACTTTCTATCGCGGGTGAGGTTGGTTTTGAGAGCCTGTCTTACTTTAACAGAGCCTTTAAAAACCACTATGGCATGACACCGTTGCAGTACCGCAAGGGTGAGTAATATTGGTGTAAAGTACATATAAGAGCTTTCTATTAAATATATACTGGTATGTTATAGAATTTTTTATAGTAATTAAATGGAGTCTACATGAACAAAGAAACATATATAAAAATGACTGTCCCGTTCCGCGAAAATGTGAGGGCAGCCAAAAAGCTTGAAATTATAAATAAGATTGCCACATATACCGTATTTATCGCATATCCGATATTTGTACTGTATCTATTTTTTACTGCAAGTCCGTCTCTTGCGCGCGCTGTAATCGCGCCACTTGATGGTTTCATTGTAGTATCTGTATTCAGATATCTCGTTAACCTACCTCGTCCATATGAGAAATTTGATCTGCCACCGGTCATCCCGAAAAACACCCACGGCAAGTCATTTCCGAGCAGACATGTTTTTTCTGCTTTTATAATCGCATTTACCATGATCATATGCGTACCGACTGCCTCACTGTTTTGGTTTATAGGTATAGTGCTTGTTCTGCTTGCTGTTGTTATCGCAGTTGTAAGAGTGATCTCTGGAGTACACTATATAAGTGATGTCATCGGGGCTTTATTTTTTGCAATATTAGAAATAGCAGTTTTATATCTATTATAAAAGGACTCTACTACCAATACAGGCAATAAAGTCCTTCTATTTTTTATTTCTACTAATCGTTTGCCGGATTGTTTGTCCCGTTATTATTGTTATTGTTGTCTGTATCGGTCATATTCTCAACACCGTTTGTAACATCATCTACACCGTTTTCAACGGCATCTCCGGCATCCTTTACGGCATCTCCGGCACCATCTACAGCATCTCCTGCCCCGTCAATGATATCCTTGCCGGCATCTTTGATATCGTCTACCATTGAGCCGTTGTCCTTGTTATCGTCTTTGTTATTGTTGTCCTTATTGGAATTACTCCCATTGTTGGTGTTTTCCACCATTGATGTATCAGCCACATCCTTGTTGTTACCACAGGCAGTGAACGCACCGACTGTTGAAAGTATTAAGCAAAGTAACAGAAAATATTTCATCTTCTTTATCATATTGATCTCCTTTTCTTGTTTGTTTTAGTATGACTTAGTTTTTTCATATATATTCACTTTTGAGCGTTTTTTTCTTACAAAATATTCCTTTTATCAACTCTTCAGCTTCGGCTTCGTGATAAGTGCCGCAATATACGAAAAGATAAGTGCCGATGACACTCCGACAGCACATGCCTTAAAGCCACCCTTGAAAAGACCGATAAAGCCTTCATTGTCCACAGCCTCTTTTATGCCTTTCCACAGTACATTACCAAATCCAAGCAACGGCACGTTTGCGCCTGCTCCTGCCCACTTTGAAAACGGTTCGTATAAACCTACCGCTCCAAGTACCGCTCCGGTACACACCAGTATGACCATGATCCTTCCGGGCAGGAGCTTTGTTTTTTCCATTAAAATCTGCACGAGGGCGCATATGATGCCGCCCACGACAAATGCTTTTACATAATCCATTATATCCTTATACCTTTCTTTTATTTTTTGAACGTGCAGCCCATCTTCCAAGCGGCTCGTTCCCCTATTATATATGGGAAGCCCCATTTTAAATTACTGCCTCAAGCACCACACCATGTGCGATCCCCGGCACAGACTCGCCCTCATTGAAGCTGACAGGTGACAACAGCGCACCTGTCGGCACAAAAAGTATGCGGCTTAATTCCCCACTTCTAAGCTTCGGAAGATAATATGCCGACAGCACTGTTGCCGAACAGCCGCAGCCCGATCCTCCTGCTCCGGTATTCTGGTTAGCACTGTCAAACATCTTCATGCCGCAGTCCTCGTGATTTTTACTAATATCCACACCTTTTTGGCGGCACAGATCTATGAGTATCTTCTGTCCCACACTGCCGAGATCTCCGGTGATTATCCTGTCATAGTAATCCGCTCTTCTACCGAAATCCTTAAGGTGATTTACTATAAGCTCGCACGCTGCCGGTG
>CAVABC010000036.1:0-26899 GCA_963586665.1 Acutalibacteraceae bacterium | reverse complement strand
AACCACAGTATTACACCGATGCGGCAGTTTTTGGACACATCTGCAGGAAATGCAATATAAAAAATTGAAAAAAGTATAATAAATAATATAAAGGAATATTTGGTCAGGTAATTTTTTCTCATGACATAATATATTCCGACAGGGAGGACAATATGAGCGTATTAGAAAATTATGAACCAAAGAAAGTATTTGAATATTTTGAGAAAATAGCTGCAATACCGCATGGATCAAGAAATACAAAGGCGATCAGTGATTTTCTTGTGGATTTTGCAAAGGAGAGAGGCTTAGAGCATTATCAGGATGAGTCAAACAATGTTGTTATCATTCAGGAAGCTACAGCCGGATATGAGAGTGCAGAGCCTGTCATAATACAGGGACACATGGATATGGTCTGCGAGAAGGAAAACGGCATAGAGAAGGACTTCGAAAAAGAAGGACTTGATCTGTATGTGGATGGTGATTTCTTAAAGGCAAAGGGTACCACACTCGGTGGAGATGACGGTATAGCGGTAGCATTTGCGCTTGCAATAATGGATTCGCCTGAGATCGCACATCCAAGACTTGAGGTAGTCATAACAGTTGATGAGGAGATCGGAATGCTTGGAGCTGACGCGATAGATCTTTCAATGCTTAAAGGACACAAGATGTTAAATCTTGACTCTGACGAGGAAGGACATTTCCTCACAAGCTGTGCCGGAGGCATGACAGTGGAGACTTCTATTCCGGTACAGTATACGGATGCAGACGGACTTGCTGTGACACTTAAGGTCACAGGTCTTGAGGGAGGGCATTCCGGAAGTGAGATAAATAAAGAGCATGCCAATGCTAATATCGTTATGGGACGGGTGCTTAAAGCCATCACAGAGGATGTTCCGTTTGGAGTGGCTTCACTTGCCGGTGGTCTTAAGGACAATGCTATCCCAAGAGAGTGTACGGCCGGGATCGTAATTGACGAAGCAGATGCAGACGAGCTTGATGAGATCATAGAGGATTTAAACAGAATACTCGCAGCGGAGTATTCTGTTGCCGATAAAGGCATAAAGATTGAGATGGCTGTAGGCAGCAAAGAGGAAAAAAAGGTACTTACCTTTGCTGCTCTTACAAAGGTTATCTTTTATCTTAGAAATGTGCCAAATGGAGTGCTTCATATGAGCCAGATCATGCCGGGACTGGTGGAGACATCATTAAATGCCGGAATTATGACACTTAATGAGGAGGAGCTTCACATCACTACATCATTAAGAAGCTCTGTCTCAACAAGAAAGGCAGATACGCTTGATAAGCTTACCATGCTCGCACAGTTCCTCGGCGGAGATGTTGACGTAAATGGTGATTATCCTGCGTGGGAGTATGTAGCAGATTCTGATATCAGGGATACTATAAGCGAAGTATACAAAGAGCTTTTCAACGAAGAGCCTGTATTTGAGGCAATCCACGCAGGACTTGAGTGCGGTATCCTCTCAGGAAAGATCAAAGATCTCGACTGTGTATCATTTGGACCTAACAATTTTGATATTCATACACCAAAGGAGAGACTGAGCATTTCATCTACACAGAGAACCTGGAAACTTGTTGTAGAGTTTTTGAAATGCTGCAAATAAATGAGGAAAGCAAGCTTGCAAATATGCGTAGCTTACGGAAATGGATATAAGATAAATGAGTAATATGGTTCGTCTGGACAAATTTCTTTCTGAAATGGGCGTGGGAACACGCTCTGAGGTAAAGAAAATTCTTAAATCTAAACAGGTCACGGTAAATGGTGATACGGTGATAAAACCGGAAACGAAAATAGATACAGATAATGACGTGGTATATTATAAGGGTACACAGATATCGTATCAGAAATATGAGTATTATATGTTTAACAAGCCGGCAGGCTGCGTGTCAGTGACAGAGGATAATCTTCACAGGACTGTAATGGACTATATTACGGATGCTGTGCATGATGACCTGTTTCCTGTCGGCAGACTCGATATTGACACTGAAGGGCTGCTTCTTATCACAAATGACGGTGCGCTTGCACATGAGCTTTTAAGCCCGGCAAAGCATGTGGCAAAGACATACTATGCAAAAATAGACGGAATGGTCACAGAAGATGATGTAAACCGATTTAAAAACGGGGTTGACATCGGAGAAGATAAGCTCACAAAGCCGGGAAAACTCGTTATTTTAAAAAGTGAACCGATATCTGAAATTGAGTTGACGATCACAGAAGGAAAATTCCATCAGGTAAAAAGGATGTTTGAGGCGGTCGGTAAAAAGGTGATATACCTTAAAAGAATATCAATGGGATCGCTTGAATTGCCGGATGATCTGGCTTTGGGGGAGTACAGGGCACTGACACAGACGGAACTGGATGGATTGAAGAGGAATGTTTAAGCGTATTTAAACAAATACCATAATTGTAAACTGGGTTATAAAACCGGTTTACAATAAGGTGCGCGAAAAATAATAACATAATAAGAGGTTTGTAATAATATGAATAATGGTTTTTTACCAATATCAAAACAGGATATGATAGATCAGGGCATAGAACAGCTTGATTTTGTCTATGTGTGCGGAGATGCATATGTAGATCATCCGTCTTTCGGTCATGCCATCATTGCAAGGATTTTGCAGGCACACGGATATACTGTGGGTATTATCTCGCAGCCGGACTGGAAAGATGATGAATCGATTTCTATACTTGGTGTGCCAAGGCTTGGGTTTTTAGTATCGGCAGGAAATATGGATTCGATGGTAAACCATTATTCCGTATCTAAAAAGAGAAGGGCAAAGGATTCATTTACACCGGGCGGTGTGATGGGAAAAAGACCTGATTATGCAACGGTTGTATACTGCAATCTGATCCGCCATACATATAAGAAAACACCTATCATAATAGGCGGCATTGAGGCGAGTTTAAGGCGTATGGCTCACTATGATTACTGGTCAAATAAGGTTAAACGTTCCATACTGCTCGATTCGGGAGCAGACCTTATATCCTATGGCATGGGAGAGCGCAGCATAGTGGAGATCGCTGATGCTCTTGACTCCGGTATGGATGTAAAGGATATTACATTTATTGACGGAACAGTCTTTAAGACAAAAGACAGGGATCTGATCTACGATGCAATAGAGCTTCCTGATTATGATGTGATAAAAGAGGATAAGAGAGAGTTTGCAAAGAGCTTTTACGTGCAGTACTGTAATACTGATCCATTCAGCGGAAAGCGGCTTGTAGAGCCATATGGCAACTCTACACTTGTAGTGCAGAATCCACCTCAGAAGCCTCTGTCACAGGACGAGATGGACGAGGTTTACGCGCTTCCTTATATGAGGACGTATCATCCAAGTTATGAGGAGGCTGGCGGTGTGCCTGCCATAAGCGAGGTAAAATTCTCCCTTATAAGCAACAGGGGATGCTTTGGAGGTTGTAATTTCTGCGCGCTGACTTTCCATCAGGGCAGGATCATCCAGACAAGAAGCCATGAGTCTATCATAGATGAGGCAAAGCTTATCACAGAGGATAAGGATTTCAAGGGATACATACATGATGTCGGTGGTCCTACTGCCAATTTCAGACGTCCTGCGTGTGATAAACAGCTTACAAAGGGTGCATGTCCTAAGAAACAGTGTCTTTTCCCGCAGCCATGTAAAAACCTCGTGGTTGATCACAGCGATTATATCTCACTGCTTAGAAAGCTGCGTGCCCTGCCAAAAGTTAAAAAGGTGTTCATACGTTCTGGTATCAGATTTGATTATCTCATATATGATCAGGATAAGACATTTTTGCGTGAGCTTTGTGAATATCATGTCAGCGGACAGCTTAAGGTTGCACCGGAGCATATATCAAATGAGGTACTAAGCAAGCTTGGAAAACCGAGCGTGGAGGTATATAACAAGTTTGTCAGGGCTTACAAGGATATGAACAAAAAGATAGGCAAAGAGCAGTATCTTGTGCCATATCTGATGTCCTCACATCCGGGTTCTACATTAAAAGAGGCGATAGAGCTGGCAGAGTATTTAAGAGATCTCGGATATATGCCTGAGCAGGTGCAGGATTTCTATCCGACACCATCGACCATATCGACCTGTATGTACTACACCGGGCTTGATCCGGCTACACTTAAGCCGGTATATGTCACAACCAATCCGCATGAAAAGGCTATGCAGCGTGCGCTTATACAGTACCGCAATCCAAAGAATTATGATCTCGTGCATGAGGCACTCGTAAAAGCCGGAAGAGAGGATCTTATAGGCTTTGACAAGAAATGCCTTATCAGACCAAGGAAAATGGGTGGTGCCGGAAACTGGGGTACGAAGAATGGTAACGGCAGTAGTAATAGAGCCGGCAGAAGCACAGGTGGGAATAATCGACCAAGTGGAAATAGCAAAGGGAATAAGAACGTTAGAAATTCGGATGGAAATAACAACGGAAATAATCAGAACAGAAATGCAGCCACACGCAGCAACGGAAGCAAGAAGAAAACCATCAGAAACGTCCATAAAAAGAAAAGATAAACTATGAAAGAATTTATTGCAGGCAGAAATGAGTCAGGACAGCGTCTTGACAAATACTTAAAAAAGATACTTCCGAATGCATCTATGGGATTTATCTACAAGATGCTCCGGAAGAAAAACATAAAACTGAATGAGAAAAAAGCTTCGGGAACGGAGATAGTGTCTCTTAATGATAATATAAAGATATATTTATCGGATGAGACATTTGAAAAATTCTCAGTGGATGAAGAGAGCTTAAAGAAAGACTTTAATACCTTAGGGCAGCTTAAGTTAAGCGGTCTTGTGACAGTGTATGAGGATGATGATATCCTTGCGGCATCAAAGCCTGTAAATATGCTTTCACAGAAGGCTGTGCCGTCTGATATATCGGCTAATGAGAGGCTTATAGGCTATCTTATAAATGAGGGTAGTCTTACTTTTGAGGATTTTAAGAGCTTTAAACCGTCTGTATGCAACAGACTGGACAGGAATACCTCAGGACTTATTCTTATGGGAAAGTCTCTTCGCGGCTTACAGTACCTTTCTAAGGTACTTAAGGACAGGACAGCGGAGAAATATTATTTGGCTGCCGTGGATGGCGTTGTGGACGAAAATATGACGATAGAGGGCTATCTGACAAAGGATGAAGCCTTAAACAAAGTGCAGATAACACCTGAACCGGTAAATGATGAGTCTCTGCCGGTAAAGACAGCGTACAGACCACTTGAGACTGTTGAAGTGACAGGCAGCGCGTCATATGATAAAGAGGTTACATTGTTGGAAGTACATCTTATAACAGGACGAAGCCACCAGATCAGGGCGCATCTGGCTTCAATAGGTCATCCGATAATAGGTGACATGAAGTATGGAAACAAAAAGATCAATGAATTTTTTAAAGAAAAATATGGTGTAAAAAGCCAGCTTCTGCATGCTCATCATGTGGTATTTCCGGATGGAAAGTATATTAAGGCAGAGCCGCCTCATATATGGAGCAGATTAGGATTTGAATTTAAAGATTTAAACTGAAAAACCAGTAAAACCAGATAAAGACGGAAACTATCAAATGGCAACATGGAATTCAAGAGGTCTCAGGGGATCAACCCTTGAGGATATGATAAATAAGACAAATGAAAAATACAAAGAAAACGGTCTGGCACTTATCCAGAAGATCCCGACACCCATCACTCCGATAAAAATGGAACCGGATACGAGGCATATCACACTTGCATATTTCGAGCATAAGAGTACGGTAGACTACATCGGTGCGGTGCAGGGAATACCGGTCTGTTTCGATGCAAAAGAGTGCAATACGGATACATTTCCGCTGGCAAATATACATGAGCATCAGGTACAGTTTATGAAAAACTTTGAGGAACAGGACGGACTTGCGTTTATACTTATCTCATATACACACAGGGATGAGTATTATTATCTTACCTTTGAAAAACTTATGGAATTCTGGAACAGGGCACAGAACGGAGGCAGAAAAAGTTTCAGGTATGAGGAGCTTGATACTCGGTTTTTTCTGCCGGAAGTGCCGGGGATACTCGTACCGTATCTTAATACGATGCAGATAGATCTTGAGAGCAGGGGTTGACAATATAACTGTATCATGCTACCATGATAACACTTTAATACATGAAAGCGAGATATATATGAAGAATCAAATATTACACACTCCGGACGGAGTAAGGGACATATATAATGGAGAATGCAAAAAAAAGTTGTATTTGCAGGAAAAGCTGCATCAGACACTTTTGAAATACGGATATCATGATATCATGACACCTACTTTCGAGTTTTTTAACATTTTCGGCAGTGATGTGGGAACAATTCCTTCAAAGGATCTGTATAAGTTTTTCGATAAAGAGGGAAATACACTTGTACTTCGTCCCGACTTTACACCTTCCATAGCAAGAAGTGCCGCAAAGTATTACATAGAGGATGATATGCCTGTAAAGCTCTGCTATCTGGGCAATACATTTATCAACTCTTCTGACTATCAGGGACGTCTCAAGGAGAGCACACAGTGTGGTGCTGAGCTTATCGGAGACGGATCAGTCTCAGCAGATGCGGAAATCCTCTCCATGACAGTTGAGTCACTGACAGAGAGCGGACTTAAGAATTTCCAGATATCTGTCGGACACTCGCAGTTTTTCCATGGACTGACAAAGGCTGCAGGCTTGTCTGAGGAGGATGAGGAAAGCTTAAGAGAACTTATCGCAAACAAGAATTTCTTCGGAGTAGAGGAGTTCATAGACAGTCTGGATATGGATGAAAAGTTAAGAAAGCTTTTTGCCCTGCTTGGAAACTTTGATCTTAAAGACGAGGAGCTTGAGGGCGCAAAGCAGCTTGCAGAAGGGTATCCGCAGATACTTGCAGCTATAGATGCCCTGCTTGGTCTTAAAGAATATTTAAGGGTATACGGTATCGAGAAATATATATCTTATGAGCTTGGACTTATCAGTGATTACAGATATTATACCGGAATTATTTTTCAGGGATATACATACGGAACAGGAGAGCCTATCGTAAAGGGAGGACGCTACGATCATCTGCTTGAGCATTTTGGAAAGCAGTCACCGGCTATTGGATTTGCTATCGTTGTAGATCAGCTTATGGCAGCTCTTACGAGACAGAATATCGAGGTTCCTGTTATAGAAAATTCTTCACTTGTGGTATTTAAACAGGATGCATACAAAGCAGCCATCACAAGATGCATGGATCTTAGAAAACAGGGCACAAGTACAGAGATGGTGCTCATGGACGAAAATAAAACGAAAGAGGATTATGCTCAGTATGCCACAGCAAACCGCATCGGCAGAGTAGAATTCATAGAGGGATAATACAGATGAGTGAAGACAGATATTTAACATTTGCCCTGGGTAAAGGGCGTCTTGCAAAAAAGACATTACAGCTTTTTGAGCAGATCGGAATTACCTGTGAGGAGATGAAAGATCCTGACACAAGAAAGCTCATATTCGTAAATGAGGAGCTTAAGCTTAGATTTTTTCTTGCAAAAGGACCTGACGTGCCTACATATGTAGAGTACGGTGCGGCCGATATCGGAGTAGTCGGAAAAGATACGATCCTTGAGGAAGGCAGAAATATATACGAAGTGCTTGATCTGGGATTCGGCAAATGCCGTATGTGTATCTGCGGACCTGAGAGTGCAAAAGATCTGTTACAGCATCATGAGCAGATACGTGTAGCCACAAAGTATCCACATATCGCAAAAGATTATTTCTACAACAAAAAGCATCAGACAGTCGAGATCATAAAGTTAAACGGATCAATAGAACTTGCACCGATTGTTGGTCTTTCTGAGGTGATCTGTGATATAGTAGAGACAGGAACCACCTTAAAGGAAAACGGACTTACGGTACTTGAGGAAGTATGCCCGCTGTCAGCAAGAGTGGTAGTAAACCAGGTCAGCATGAAGATGGACAATGAGCGTATCACAAAGCTTATCAGTGATCTGAAAACAGTTATAAAATAAAGATAATATGGAGGCCGTAATGAGAATTTTAAAACTTACAAAGGATTCACAGCAAAATATTTTAGAGAGCCTGCTTAAGAGAAGCCCTAACAATTACACTGAGTATGAGAGCACGGTAAACGAGATCATAAACAATATAAAAGAAAACAGAGACAAAGCAATCTTTGAATATACAAAGAAATTTGACAAGGCAGATATCGATGCCTCAAATATCCGCGTCACAAAAGAAGAGATTGACGAAGCATATGAAAAAGTTGACGAGAAGCTTCTTACAGTTATCAGAAAAGCACTTGTAAATATCAAAAAATATCATGAGAAACAGATTCAGAATTCATGGTTTACATCGGAGGACGGTATCATCCTCGGACAGAAGGTTACAGCAGTTGAGAGAGCCGGAGTATATGTGCCGGGCGGAAAGGCAGTTTATCCTTCATCAGTGCTTATGAACGTGCTTCCTGCAAAGGTTGCCGGAGTAGACAAGATCGTTATGTGCACACCGTGCGGTCCGGACGGAAAGGTATATCCTTCAACTTTAGTTGCAGCAAATGAGGCAGGAGTAGATGAAATCTACAAAGTAGGCGGTGCGCAGGCTATCGCAGCAATGGCATTCGGTACAGAGAGCGTTCCAAAGGTAGACAAGATCGTAGGACCGGGAAATATTTTCGTAGCCCTTGCTAAAAAGGCAGTATTCGGCTATGTCAGCATTGATTCTATCGCAGGACCAAGTGAGATACTTGTGCTTGCTGATGAGACAGCAAATCCAAGATATGTAGCGGCAGATCTGCTCTCACAGGCAGAGCATGATGAGATGGCATCGGCTATTCTTATCACAACAAGTGAGGAGCTTGCCAATAAGGTATCTGAGGAAGTAGATAAATTCGTAGCGGTACTTTCAAGAAAAGAGATCATCCAGAAATCACTTGACAACTACGGATATATTCTTGTGGCTGAGGATATGGATGAGGCTATTGATGCCGTAAACAATATCGCATCAGAACACATGGAGATCGTTACAAAAGATCCATTCTCAGTTATGACAAAAGTAAGAAATGCCGGAGCAATCTTTATCGGAGAGTACTCATCAGAGCCTCTCGGAGATTATTTTGCAGGACCAAACCATGTACTTCCTACAAACGGAACAGCAAAATTTTTCTCAGCTCTTTCAGTTGATGATTTCATCAAGAAATCAAGTATTATCTCGTATTCAAGAGAGGCACTTGAGGCAATTCACACAGATATTGAGCAATTTGCAGAGTGCGAACAGTTGACTGCGCACGCAAATTCGATTAAAGTAAGATTTGAGAAATAAAAGCAGCTATTTAAAGGAGAGATAACATGGCTTGTCGTTTGGCAGAACTAACCAGGAAAACAAAAGAGACTGATATAGCAGTACGATTAAATCTGGATGGAACAGGAAAATCACAGATCGGTTCGGGAATAGGATTTTTTGATCATATGCTCGAGGGATTTTCAAAGCATGGATTTTTTGATCTGGATTTAAAATGTGACGGAGATCTGAATGTTGACTGTCACCACACAATAGAGGACTGCGGCATCGTGCTGGGAAATGCCATCGCAAAAGCTGTAGGTGATAAAAAAGGCATAAAGAGATTTGGCAGCTTTATGCTGCCTATGGATGAGACACTTGTGCTCTGTGCCATCGATCTGTCAGGCAGACCGTATCTGCAGTTTGACGGTGAGTTTACCTGTGAGAGAGTCGGAGACATGGACACAGAGATGGTAAGGGAATTCTTTTATGCAGTGTCTTACTCGGCAGCCATGAACCTGCACATAAAAGTGCTTTCGGCCGGAAACAATCATCATATGATAGAAGCTATGTTTAAAGCCTTTGCCAAAGCGCTTGATGAGGCCTGTACCTTTGATAGCAGAATAACGGATGTAATGTCCACGAAAGGAAGTTTATAATTTTGACGGGTTTTAAAAACATTGTCGCTACACTGTATTTAAAGAACGGTCAGGCGGTCAGATCTGCCTCAGACTTTACGGTGATAGGCGATGTCTACAATCTGTGCCAGCTTTACAATGACAGCGGCATAGACAAGATCATTATTTTTGATCTTTCTACTGATGATGACGAGCATGAAAAGAACATACATACGATAGAAAATATCAACAGAAATATCGATATAAAGGTATGCGCAGGAGGCAATATCAACCGTATAGATGATGTAAAAAAACTGCTTTACGCAGGCTGTTTACAGGTTATATTCAATGCGACAAAGGATTCAAGCCTTGAGCTTGCAAATGTGGCAAGTGAGCGTTTCGGAAAGGACCGCATACTTTTATCCATAAGCAATGTAGACTATATTTTTAAGCATCAGGAGGAGATAGAGGACACATTTCATGAGCTTTTGGTGCTCAATATAGATATAATCGATGCCCTTGAAAATCTCACAAGCACACCGTATGTGGTATGCATGCCTGAGTTTAATATGGATAAGATAATAGATATATTGAAGCGTGATACAGTAAGAGGTATCGCAGGAGAATTTATCAATTCGCCAAAAACAGATGTTATGGCTTTAAAGTGTGAGCTTTCGGCTGCCGGGATACTGGTAGACAATTTTACACCTGATCTTAGCTGGTCTGACCTTAAGCTTAACTCAGACGGCATGGTACCTGTTATCGTGCAGGATTACCGCAATGAGCAGGTGCTGATGCTTGCATACATGAATGAAGAGGCATTCAATGTCACGATAAACAGCGGCCGCATGACTTACTGGAGCAGAAGCCGCAATGAGCTGTGGACGAAGGGACTTACATCAGGACATTTACAGTATGTAAAATCTTTGACAGCGGACTGTGATTATGATACTATTCTCGCTAAGGTTTCACAGGTGGGGGCTGCATGTCATACCGGAAACAGGACATGTTTTTTCAACAATATCGTAAAGAAAGAATATGTGGAGAAAAATCCGCTTACAGTGCTTGAGTCTGTATATGCCATAATACTTGACCGTATGAAGCATCCTAAAGAGGGCTCATACACCAACTCTGTCATGGATAAAGGTATTGATGAGATACTTAAAAAGCTCGGACATGAGTGTACTGAGATCATTCTTGCAGCCAAAAATCCGGACAGTGATGATCTGAAATTTGAGATATCCGATTTCATGTATCACTGTATGATACTGATGGCTCAGAAAAATATCACCTGGGAAGAGATCGCCAATGAGCTGGCGCAAAGATAATTATTTGAGGTAAATTTATATATGAGAAAACTAGCTTTAAGTGACGAGATACTTATGAAGGTTGACAAACCGGCTAGATATATTGGGAATGAGTTCAACTCAGTTGTTAAGGACACATCGCAGATAAATATACGTTTTGCGATGTGTTTTCCTGATGTCTACGAAATCGGTATGTCACACCTTGGAATACAGATACTCTACGATATGTTCAACCGCATGGACGATGTCTGGTGCGAGAGAGTGTACTCTCCGTGGCCGGATCTGCATGAGATAATGAAAGAGCAGAATATCCCTCTTTTCGGACTCGAATCACAGGAACCTATAAAGGATTTTGACTTTGTGGCAATGACATTACAGTATGAGATGTGCTACACAAATATCCTGCAGATACTCGATCTGGCACAGATACCGCTGCGATCAAGAGACAGAAAAGACGGCTGTCCTATCGTGATAGCAGGAGGTCCATGTACCTACAATCCAGAGCCGATAGCAGATTTTTTTGATATCTTCTATATCGGAGAGGGAGAGACACAGTACGGCAATCTTTTTGAGCTGTATAAGCAGATGAAAAAAGATGGAAGATCAAGGGATGAATTCCTTCATGAAGCAGCAAAGATAGAGGGACTTTATGTGCCGGCACTCTATGAGGTGGAGTACAAAGAGGATGGCACGATACTTGCCATGAAGCCAAAATATGATGATATTCCTGTAAAGATCAAAAGACAGGTGCAGGTAGATCTGACTAACTCGACATATCCGGAAGCACCTGTAGTGCCGTTTATCAAGGCTACACAGGATCGTATGGTGCTTGAGATACAGCGTGGATGTATCAGAGGCTGTCGTTTCTGTCAGGCAGGAATGATCTACCGCCCGAACCGAGAGAAAAAGGTAGCGCATTTAAAGGATGTTGCTGCGGCTCTCATCAAAAATACGGGACATGAGGAGATTTCTTTAAGCTCTCTTAGTTCATCTGACTACAAGGAGCTTGAGGAGCTTATCAATTTCCTCATAGATATAAGCGAGAAAAAGAAGATAAATATATCTCTGCCGTCACTGCGAATTGATGCATTTTCGCTTGACATCATGCAAAAGGTACAGGACATCAAAAAGAGCAGTCTGACATTTGCACCGGAGGCAGGTACACAGAGACTTCGAAACGTTATAAATAAGGGACTTACCGTAGATGACATCATGAATGGCTCTAAACAGGCATTTGAGGGTGGATGGAACAAGGTAAAATTCTACTTTATGCTCGGACTTCCTACAGAGACAGAGGAAGATATGAGAGGAATACCGGAGCTTGCCAATGACGTTGCGGCTTTATATTACGAGACAGTTCCAAAGGAAAAGAGAAACGGAAAATGTCAGATCACTATAAGCACATCTTTCTTTGTTCCGAAGCCTTTTACACCTTTCCAGTGGGCACGTATGTATGAGCCGTCTGATTATCTTGGAAGGGCAAAGATCGTAAATGACCATGTAAAAGAACAGCTCAATCGAAAGAGTATCAGATACAACTGGCATGAGGCAGATGTCACCGTTGTCGAGGGCATACTTGCAAGAGGTGACAGAAGACTCTGTGATGCTATCGTAAAAGTATACGAAAAGGGCGGATATTTTGATGCCTGGCATGAATATTTCGACTATGATAGATGGATCGACTCTGTAAAAGAGTGCGGACTTGATCCTGATTTTTATACAATGAGAGAGCGTCCGTTAGATGAAGTGTTCCCGTGGGATTTTATCGATGTGGGTGTGACAAAGCAGTTTATGATAAGAGAGTGGCAGACAGCACTCAAAGAGACTGTTACTCCAAACTGCCGCATGAAGTGTTCTGCATGTGGAGCAAAAAGATACGGAGGAGGTGTCTGCTATGAAAATTAGAGTCAGATTCGCAAAATGGGGTTCGATGAAATTTATAGGACATCTCGATATGATGAGATATTTCCAGAAAGCGGTAAGACGTGCGGATATCGATATCCGATACTCGGAAGGATATTCAGCCCATCAGATCATGTCGTTTGCGGCTCCCTTAGGAGTCGGTATCACAAGTGATGGAGAGTACTTTGATATAGATGTAAATTCGACTGTATCTTCAGAAGAAAGTATCGCGGCATTCAATGCGCAGATGGTTGACGGAGTAAAGGTCACAGGCTATGTTAAGCTTCCTGACAATGCAAAGACAGCCATGTCATTAGTTGCGGCAGCCGATTATTCACTTTTTTATAAAGATGGCTATGAAAGTCCGTATACTTTTGAAGAGTGGAAGAACATCATAAAAGAAAATTTTGCAGATAAAGATACTTTTGTTGTATTAAAAAAGACCAAAAAGAGCGAGCGCGAAGTAGATATAAAGCCTTTGGTATACAGGTTTGAGGTAAAGGAAAACGAGGGAAAGCCTGTATTTGAGATGCAGGTATCCACCGGAAGTACCGACAATATAAAGCCTGAGTTTGTTCTAGAGGCTATATACAAAAGCAGTGGCTTAGAATATGAACCGCTTGCCATCCAGATACACAGACAGGAAGTGTATGCAAGGGACGATAACGGAGGATTTATTTCTCTGCTTGATATGGGAGAAAACATATTATAATGAACAGGATAATTCTGACGAAGATCGTCAAAAATTCACAAAAATATATAGTTTACGCAATGATGGATGAGGCTGGAGATTATAAGGATTTCCGGCTTTTTCCCGAAAATGACACGATAGTAAATGATATCTATGCGGCAAGAGTAAACAAAATATTGCCCGGCATCAATGCTGCATTTGTCTCAATATCGCAGGATCAGAGATGTTATCTGTCGCTAAATGATGCAGTATCACCGATATACACCAATAAGAGATCTAAAAAGCCACAGCTTTGCGAGGGTGATGAGATACTCGTGCAGGTGATAAAAGATGCGATAAAGACAAAAGATCCTGTTGTAACGACAAAGCTTTCCATATACGGAGACAATGTCATACTGACAAGCCATGACAGGACTATCGGTGTATCAAACAAGCTCGATAAGGAGCTGGCGGCAAAGCTGAAGGCGGCAGTGCTTTTAAGATGTGCGGATCATGAAGAAGCTGGATATGGCATTATAGTGCGCACCAATGCAAGAAACGTGGAGATCGAAAGCGTGGCAGAGGATGCGGCTGCGGTGGCAGGAGTATACGGACAGATCATAAAAAAGGCACCGCACCAGACTCTTTACTCGTGTGTATACAAGGGTAAATGTGACTATATCCTGCAGATGAAATCAGTAGATTTTAAATCAATAGAATGGGTAAAAACCGATTGTGATGATATCTATGAGCTGCTTTGCAGTGAGTATGGCATGTATGAGGATGCCGACAAGATCATGCGCTATGATGATTCGGCACTAAGCCTTTCAACTTTATACGGCATAAGAAGCAGGCTTGACGAGCTGACCTCACGCAGGGTGTGGCTTGCCTGTGGAGGAAATATCATAATAGAACAGCTTGAGACACTTACATTTATAGATGTAAACAGTGCAAAAAATATATCCCCAAAGGATAACAGCATATTAAATGTAAATATAGAAGCTGCAAAAGAGATATCAAGGCAGCTTCGTCTTAGAAATATATCCGGCATGATCCTTATAGACTTCATAAACATGAAATCGGATAAGGATAAGAGCGAACTGATAGACAGACTAAAACAGTATATAAAAGAAGATAGTACAGTCTGTACATTCGTTGATATCACAAAGCTGGGGCTTGTGGAACTGACCAGAAAAAAAATCCACAAATCTCTTAAACAAATATTAGAAAAAACTCTTGACGAATAGCAATCACTGTGCTAGTATACTGGAGTATGCCGCACAGTGAGGTACAAGTTTGTGAGTTTCACAACACCGTAACTGGCGAGTAATGATAAATAGGAGGTGCCATATGTACGCAATTATAGCAACAGGTGGTAAGCAGTACAAAGTTTCTGAAGGCGATATCATTACCATTGAAAAGCTTGGCGTTGAAGCTGGTGAGAAAGTTACTTTTGATCAGGTTTTAGTTGTAGGCGGAGATGATCTCAAAGTTGGAGATCCAACAGTTGCAGGTGCAACAGTTGAGGCTTCTGTAGTTAAAGAAGGCAGAGCTAAAAAAGTTATCGTTTACAAGTACAAGAGAAAAACCGGATATCACAAAAAGAACGGTCACAGACAGGCGTTCACACAGGTTAAGATCGAAAAAATTAACGGATAATGATAGCAATAACCGTTTATCAGGATGCAGACGGAAATAAGATCGGCTTTTCATCCAAAGGACATGCAGGATTTGCAGAGTCCGGATATGATATAATCTGTGCCGGGGTTTCAGCACTGGTGATCAATTTCATCAATTCGGCTGATGCGCTCTGTGGGGCTGATTACAGTCTCAATACAGACGAAGAGACCGGTATGATAGATTTCAGATTGAAAGAGCCTGCGACAGAAGGTGTCGCGTTGCTTATGGAGTCGATGATCCTGGGACTAAAAGGAATACAAAAAGACTATGGGAATGAGTACATCATTCTAAACTTCAAGGAGGTGTAAGACATGTTGAATATGAACCTTCAGTTTTTTGCTCATAAAAAGGGAGTTGGTTCTACAAAGAACGGACGTGACTCTGAGTCTAAGAGATTAGGCGCAAAGAGAGCAGACGGACAATTCGTAAAAGCTGGTAATATTCTTTACAGACAGCGTGGTACAAAGATTCACCCTGGTACAAACGTTGGTATCGGTGGAGATGATACTTTATATGCTAAAGTTGATGGCGTATTAAGATTTGAGAGAGTTGGAAGAGATAAGAAACAGGCTTCCGTATATCCAGTAGTTAACGAATAAGATTTGAAACCCCGACTTTATATAGCCGGGGTTTTTATGTTGTAAAGAGATAGATTTATTGTATGTCAGTAATATTGTAGTTATTCAGTATCAGACTTGAGGTAGAAAATTATGTTTGCAGATCGTGCAAAAATTATTATAAAATCAGGAAAAGGCGGAGACGGACATGTGTCTTTCCGTCGTGAAAAATACGTACCAAACGGTGGACCGGACGGTGGAGACGGAGGAAAAGGCGGAGACGTTGTATTCCTCGTGGACAAGGGGATGAATACCCTTACCGATTACCGTCACAGAAGAAAGTTTGCTGCCGAGCCGGGACAGGAAGGCGGCAAGAAAAACTGCCACGGAAAAAATGGAGAGGATCTTATCTTAAAGGTTCCTGAGGGAACACTTATAAAGGATGCCGAGACCGGAAAGGTCATAGCCGATATGTCCGGTGACAACACTCGTCAGGTGATACTGCGTGGTGGACGCGGTGGTCAGGGAAACCAGCACTACGCTACATCGACCATGCAGGCACCTAAATATGCGCAGCCGGGACAGGATGCCATAGAGATAGAGGTACAGCTTGAGCTTAAGGTCATAGCAGATGTAGGATTGGTAGGCTTTCCTAATGTTGGTAAGTCAACACTTTTATCACGAGTTACCAATGCACAGCCAAAGATTGCCAACTATCATTTCACCACATTGCAGCCGAACCTCGGTGTGGTCGACATGGATGAGGGATTCGGATTCGTTATCGCTGATATCCCGGGACTTATCGAGGGAGCGTCAGAGGGAATCGGACTCGGACATGAGTTCCTGCGCCATATAGAGCGTACAAAGGTCATGATCCATATGGTAGATGCAGCCGGAACAGAAGGCCGTGATCCGGTAGCAGATATCAAAGCCATAAATAAAGAGCTTGAGGCGTACAACCCTGAGCTTCTTAAGAAGCCACAGGTTATCGCAGCCAACAAGATAGATGCCATAGCAGGTGATGAGAATGAGATAATCTCAGCACTTCGCAGTGAATTTGAGGCAGAGGGCATAAAAGTATTCCCTATTTCTGCGGTCAGTGGAAAAGGCTTAAAAGAGCTTCTATATGAGGTAAAGAACTTACTTGCACAGTGCCCTAAGGAGACTACGGTATATGAGCCTGAGTTTGATCCGGCACTGGCATTTTTCAAGGATGAGCCATATGTCATTGAGATGGCAGATGACGGTGCATACGAGATCTCCGGACCAAAGATCGAGAAGATGCTCGGATACACCAATATCGACTCAGAGAGAGGATTTGCATTCTTCCAGAGATTTTTACGTGAGCAGGGAATCATCAAAGAACTCGAGGAGATGGGAATCGAGGATGGCGATACAGTAAGAATGTATGGATTTGAATTTGATTATTACAAGTAAAGGAGACAGGATATATGAATATGACAAGCAAACAGCGCGCTTATCTTAGCAGCCTTGCAAGCACTATCAATCCTATTTTTAATATAGGTAAGGCATCTCTTACACCGGAGATCATAGAGGCTCTTGATCAGGCACTTGAAAAAAGAGAGCTTATCAAGGTTGCAGTCTTAAAAAACTGCATTGACGATCCAAAAGAGATTGCAAATGTGATCGGTGAGAGAACACACTCGGTAGTTGTAAAGGTTATCGGCAAAAAGATGATCTTTTACCGTCAGGCAAAGAAAAATCCTAAGATCAAGCTTCCGGAATAAGCTATGAAGACCGGAATACTTGGAGGGGCATTCGACCCGATACACAAAGGTCATGTGTATATGGCAAAATGTGCCATGGAAGAATATGAACTTGACAGGGTTATATTTGTGCCGTCCGGACATTCTCCGAATAAGGCAGAGAAAAATATGACATCCTTTGAGGACAGGTACAATATGTGTAAGCTGGCAACAGCGGATGTGCCGGAGTTTGAGGTATCTGACATAGAGATCCGTGACAGCGGCATCAGCTATACTTATATGACACTTCTTCGGTTTAAGGAGATTTATCCTTCGGACGAACTGTTTTTTATCATGGGCGGCGACTCGTTAGATTATTTTGACTGCTGGAGAAAGCCGGATGTCATAGCTGATACGGCTGTGATACTTGCGGTGGTAAGACAGGATTTTTCGGCAGAGCAGATGAAACAGAAGATAGCTCATATTAAAGCCCTTTTTCCGGCTGATATACGGCTTTTAAGGTGCAACAGGATAGATGTTTCATCCACACAGGTGCGGGAGCGTATACGCGCAGATAAGGACGTATCAGGGCTATTGGAGGAACAGGTTATAGGATATATAAAGAGTAATAATTTATACAGGTAGCAGAGTGGATCAATGGACGTAAAGGATATAAAGAAAAAACTCAAAAAGAGTCTCGACAAGCAGAGATTCGAACACACCATGGGTGTGATGTATACAGCCGGATGTCTGGCTATGGCAAATGAATATTCGATCGAAAAGGCAATGCTGGCAGGACTTCTGCACGATTGTGCAAAATGTCTTCCGACAGAGGAAAAGATAGAGCTGTGTGATAAGCATGATATCATCATATCAGCGGTAGAATATGAAAATCCGGGACTGCTCCATGCAAAGGCAGGGATGGTGCTGGCAGAGGAGGTATATGAGGTAAAAGATCCTGATATACTTCATTCCATAAAGGTGCATACTACAGGTGAGCCGGGCATGAAGCTGCTTGACAAGATCATATTTGTTGCAGATTATATAGAGCCGGGCAGAAAAGAAGCACCGAGACTTGAATATTTAAGAAAAATTGCATTTGAGGATCTCGACAGGACAGTTGCTGAAATCCTTTATGATACTATTCACTATCTCAATTCAAAGAGTGGTGCGATAGATCCTGCAACACAGATAACATATAATTATTACGAGAGATATAGAGAGGAGTAACTACTATGCAGACAATCGATTTAGTAAAAAAAGTAGTGGAATCACTTGAAGACAAAAAAGCGGAAGACATCACGGTTATCGACATCACAGAGGTCTCTTCCATAGCAGATTACTTTATCATCGCCAATGGTAATAATGCAAACCAGCTTACAGCCATGGAGGATGCCGTAGACGAGGCTATGTATACAAACGGTGTACACCAGAAGCAGGTGGAGGGTACAAACAACTCTACATGGATACTTATGGATTATCAGGATATCATCGTACATCTGTTCTCTAAAGAGGATAGACAGTTCTATGATCTTGACAGGATCTGGAGAGATGGAAAAGTGATTGATGTTCATGCACTTTAAATTTTTGCAATAGATATAAAAGAAGATAATTCGAAAAAACTTCGCACGTTATACACTGTGTTTGCCGGTGTAGCATGCAGTATATTCCTCAGAAAAATATGAAGTCAGCCACGGGATTTATTTTGGATAGATTGTGTGGGAATGTAAGATGGTTTTGTTCCCTTACTTTATGGAACCCCGTGGCAGTTCATATTGTTTCTTCGGAACACACTACATGCTCTCCGGTTGTGGTGTACTGAGTGCGAAGTTTTTTGTTTTTTGTAATTCGTGTTAGATAATTATTGGGTATAATATAAAGCCGCATGTTCATGTGATGTATGAATATGCGGCTTATTTGAATTTGTATAAGTATTTATTGGAAGATCTAGCTTATTTTATATGTTTAGATCTAGAAGAAACGGAAGACTCCAAATACCTTGCCGAGGATCTCACAATCAGGTACTATGATTGGATCCATGGAATCATTTTCCGGCTGGAGACGGATATGTCCATCTTCTTTGTAGAAGGTCTTTACTGTGGCTGAGTCATCGATGAGAGCCACAACCATGTCTCCATTATCTGCGGTGTTCTGCTGCTCGACTAATACACTGTCTCCGTCAAAGATACCGGCATTGATCATGCTTTCTCCTTTTACTTTGAGCATAAATGTCTGCTTATTAGGCATATACTCGGTAGGGATAGGGAAGTATGTCTCGATATTTTCTACGGCAAGTATAGGCTCACCGGCAGCTACACGGCCGACAAGAGGTACATTTACGACCTCGCGACGCTGTAATCCAAAGCTGTCATCTATTATCTCAATAGCCCTGTTTTTGGCAGGATCTCTTCTTATATAGCCTTTTTTCTCGAGTGTCTCTAAATGCGCATGTACGCTGGAGGTAGACTTAAGATGGACACCCTCACAGATATCACGCACTGATGGCGGATAACCCCTGTTTAAAATCTCACTTTTGATGAATTCGAGTATTTCTTTCTGTTTGTCTGAAATCTTTTCTAATGCCATATGTAAATCCTCCGTATATGATCATATTAATAAAGTCATAATGTAAATATTAGTGACTGCATAGCAAGCAGTAATACAGGAACCTGATCCGGCATAATACGCTTTTAAAAAGACCGGCAGCCTGTTCCTAAATGGTATATGAAAAGTATATCATATGAAGATTATAAAAGCAAACATATATTCCGAAAATTTGTTCGTATTTCCTCTTGACAAACACATGTTCGAGTTGTATTATGTAATCACGATAATAACAAACAGATGTTCGAGAGGTGGTTTTATGAGAAGAGAATATTTAACAGGAGTATACGGTTCATATAGCAGAGGGCGCAGAGCTGCCAGAGTCAGATATCAGAGAAAGTTCATTAGCTGGATCGTCATGGCGTTTATTGCTTTTGGCATCATCTTATTCGGCAGTATACATATTTTTGCCAGCTCTACAGACAACAGACCTTTTAATAAATACTATACAAGTGTTCGGGTGCAGGATGGGGATACTGTGTGGAGCATAGCAGACAGATATATTGACGGTGCTTCAGTAGATAAAAGGGATTATGTTGATGAGGTGTGTAAGCTCAATAATCTTACAGACGGACAGATACACAGCGGTGATTATATCGTGGTTTCATATTATTCACAGGATGTTAAATGATCATGTTTTGTTGCTTTTCATACGCAAGCCTGACACCACGCTGTCAAGCTATGCGCCATAATGAATTATAGAGTGATTTACAGCCAGCCTTGATAAAATGTCGTGTTTCCTTTATAATACAAGGGAACAGGAGATTAGAAGAATTTATGTTAAAGCTATTTTATGTTATATTTGCAAACTTTCACAGAGCACCGTACATAGTGCCTAAGATGCGTTACATGGCAGATCATCCGGAGAAGTATTCAGAGACAGAGAGATATGCCATGATGCGTCACTGTATCGATCTGATGAACAAATCAGGAAAGATTACAACAGAGGCGTTCGGAATTGAAAATCTCCCTAAAACGGGCGGATATATCATGTATCCTAATCATCAGGGTAAATATGATCTGCTTGGCATTATTACAACACACGATAAGGTATTGTCCTTTGTTATGGACAAGGCAAAGTCACATACCATGTTGGTAAGAGAGTTTGTCGATCTGGTACAGGCAAAGAGACTGGAAAAGGATAATACGCGTCAGGGACTTACGATAATTAATGAAGTTGCTAAAGATGTCAAGAACGGTAAGAGATATGTACTGTTCCCGGAGGGCGGCTACAAGTTCAATAATAAGAATAAGGTGCAGGATTTTAAAGCAGGCAGCTTCAAGATCGCATTGAAGTCGCATGTGCCAATCGTTCCGATAGCACTGATAGACTCATACAAGGTGTTTAACAGCTTTCATTTTGGAGCTATTACCACACAGGTTCATTATTTAAATCCTATAGAGTATGAAGAGTATAAAGATCTGAAAACTAAAGATATTGCGGCTCTGGTTAAAGAGCGCATAGAAGAAAAAATCGCAGAGGTACTTGGATAAGGTATCTCTGCGATTTTTATTAATCTTCACGTAAATGTACAAATTTTGCCGCAGCTCTGCGCCTGTTATCTTCCTGAGCCGCATAATGCTTACGAGTAGTATTTACATCCTTGTGTCCGAGAACATCGGCAACGAGATAAATATCACCGGTTTCCTGATATAGTGTGGTACCATAGGTACTTCTTAGTTTATGAGGGGTGATATTTTTTACGGTGGTTACCAGACGTGAATACTTTTTAACGAGTTTTTCTACAGAGCGGACAGAAATACGCTTTTTCTGTAAAGACAGGAAAAGGGCATTGGTATGTCCTTCTGCGGGGGTGATACCGATACGTTCATTCCAGTAAGCAACCAACGCCTCGCGAACTTCATCACCGAAATATACAATAGCCTCTGCACCACCTTTACGGTGGACTTTTATTCCATTGTTATTGAAATCAACATCATCCAGATCCAATCCGACACACTCTGAAACTCGTATTCCGGTTCCAAGCAGTAAAGTCATAAGTGCAAGATCTCTGACTTTGGTTTTTTCATGAAATTTCTGCTGATTTTTGGAAAGATTTTCACCGGACTCGACTTCATCAAGTAACTTTGCAACCTCATCGACATCAAGACGGACGATGTTTTTTTCATGAATTCTTGGCAGACTTACCTTGCTGGCGGGATTGGTGTCTATAAATTCTTTTCTGAAATAGAAATTGTAAAAAGTCCTGAGGGAGGCGAGCTTACGCTTGATGCCTTTTTCGTCGTTGGTGTGTGCTACACCATCTTTTTCATAGTATTTCAGATAGAACAGATATTCCTCAATATCGGATGGGCTGATACTGTCGAGAATACTTATTGGATAGTCACGGATCTCATATTTTTTGAGTGAGGGATTTGAGTTTTTCATGTACTCGAAAAATGTCTGTAGATCATAGGCATATGCAATTTTAGTCCTTGAGGATTTATCGGCATCTATGCCAAGAAAAAAATCCAGACAGAATTTCGGAAGCTGCTGTATCATTTCCCTTAATTTTAATTCGTTTTTTATATTTACATCTTCGTAGTAAGCTTTATCTTTCATAATGAAAAATCCTTTCCCGGAGTACATTTGATCCAGTCATCAATATTTCCGTTTTGTATAGCAGAAAACAGTCGTTTTTTAACACCGGGATTTTCCTGATTGAGCTGCCTTACAAGCTGCTTTACATATTCCCGCTTGGTATGACCATCGTAAGGACATGGATTTTTACATACAGGCAGATCATACTTATTTTTGAAGCCTTTGACATCAGACTCACCGACATACATCAGCGGGCGGATGATAGTAAGACCACTGCCGTCTAACGGAGTAACAGGCGCAAACGAGTAGAACTGTCCCTCATATAAAAGAGATAGAAACATGGTCTCTATGATGTCATCCATATGATGTGCGTATGCAATTTTGTTGCAGCCGATAGACAGTGCAAAATCATTCAAAGCACCCTTGCGAAGCTTTGCACACCAGGAACAGGGACTTGCCTGATCCTTTGATTTGTCGAGAGAGATTCTGCCTATATCTGTTTTTACAATGTGAAAATCCACACCAAGATCATCGCACAGTGACAGCACCGGTGAAAGATCGAAATCGTCATATCCCAGATCTACAGCTATAGTTGTAAGTTCAAAGTGTATAGGATAAAAATTGCGGATACCTGCAAGTGCATATAGCAGGGTAAGAGAGTCTTTTCCTCCTGATACGCCGATCGCTATTTTGTCATTTTCAGTTATCATATTGTAGCCGTCAAGAGCCTGACGAACTTTGCTGTATAATTTTTGTAATTTCATAAAATTATTATACTACATTTTATGGCATTTTGGAATAAAGTAAGGGCAGCTTGTATAATTGGCTGATATAGTTTAAAATCAATCTGCGGATATTATAAAATTGATAATAAACGAAATAATTTAAAATACTGAAAAAGGGTAAAGGAGAACACACATGAAATTCGTAATACAGCGTGTAAACCACGCAAAATGCACAATAGACGGCAACATAACAGGAAGCATCGAAAAGGGGCTGTGTGTCTTTATCGGTGTGGCAGAGACAGACACAAGGGAAATTGCAGATAAGATGATAAAAAAGCTTGTAAATATGAGGATATTTGCCGATGAAAATGACAAGACAAACCTTTCGATAAATGATGTAAACGGAAAGCTGCTTCTGATATCGCAGTTTACTTTGTATGCAAACTGTAAAAAGGGCAACCGTCCATCATTTGTTGAGGCTGGAAATCCTGATATGGCAAATGAGCTGTATGAGTATTGTATCAGTGAATGTGAAAAGACAGTTCCGGGAGTGCAGAGAGGCGTGTTTGGAGCTGATATGAAGATAGAATTGGAAAATGACGGTCCGTTTACGATAGTGCTTGATTCCGATAAGCTGTAATAGAAAATAATATATCATTTTATGGAGTAGTGTTAGTGGCAAAAAACATTTGACATTTCATTTTTTTAATCATATAATTACCAATGGTAATTAACGATAGTAATTATCTTTAGTAATTATATAAACTGTGAAAGGATGACAATTATGCAACCGGACAAAATCAAAAGAATGCTTGATGCATGCTATCTGGCAAAGCGGACAAGGGAACTGCTGCCGGAACTGCCGCAGGGGGTAACACCGGCATATATCCAGTATATGGATGTGATACACATTCTGCAGGGCAGGCACAGACAGGTAAAAATTTCTGATATAAGCGACTATCTGGGACTTCCAAGACCGGGAGTGACCAGAACGGTTAAGGAAATGGAGACAAAAGGCTATTTAAAAAAGATAGTATCAGATGAGGATGGAAGGATAATCTATATCATGATCACGGATAAGGGAGAGGCTTTGTCTGAAAAATATGATAAAAATTATTACAACCGGCTCAGTGAATATATGTCTGAGATCAGCGATGAAGAGGCCGACTGCATGATACAGACTATTGAAAAATTTTACAGGATCATGAGTGAAAGGAGAGTTGAAATTGAATAATTCAAAATCAGATTTTACACAGGGAAATATACTTGCAAAGCTTATACCATTTATGATACCGATACTTGGAGCACTCGTGCTTCAGGCGGCATATGGTGCGGTCGATCTTTTAGTGGTCGGAAGATTTGGAACAACCGAAGGACTGTCTGCGGTATCAACAGGAAGTCAGGTATTAAACCTTGTCACATTTGTAATAACACAGTTTTCGATGGGAATAACAGTACTCATCGCCAGATACATAGGTGAAAAGAAACAGGATCAGATCGGAGCCGTTATCGGTGGAACAACGATCGCATTTGCGGTAATATCTGTCGTACTTTTTGTGGTAATGATCACACTTGCAAATCCGATAGCAGTGCTCATGCAGGCACCTAAAGAAGCTGTAAGCCTGACTGCAACGTATGTGCGCATATGCGGAGGCGGAATATTTTTCATAGTGGCATACAATGTACTTGCTGCGATATTTAGAGGGCTCGGTGACAGCAAATCACCGCTTATATTTGTAGCGGTTGCGTGTGCTGTCAATATCGTGGGAGATCTGTTATTTGTTGCAGTATTTAAAATGGATGCCGCAGGAGCTGCTATCGCGACAGTGCTCGCACAGGGCGTGAGTGTATTGTTGGCACTTGGACTGCTGCTTAAGAGAAAACAAGATTTTACGATCGCAAGGAAAGATTTCTGCATAAACGAACAGTGTAAAAGAGCATTCAAGATAGGTCTGCCGCTTGCCTTGCAGGAATTTCTTACACAGGTATCATTCCTCGCGCTGTGTGCTTTCGTAAACAGGCTCGGTCTCGAGGCATCCTCAGGCTACGGAGTAGCGTGCAAGATAGTAAACTTTGCGATGCTGGTACCAAGCTCTCTCATGCAGTCGATGGCATCCTTCGTATCACAGAATGTCGGTGCCGGCAAAGAAAAAAGAGCCAGACATGCCATGCTCTGTGGCATTGGGGTAGGACTTGCGATAGGCTGTGTCGTATTTGCCCTTGTAATGTTTAAGGGAGATCTGCTTACAGGCATATTTACAACAGATGCGGCTGTTATACAAAAAGGCTATGACTATCTGAGAGGTTTCGCACTTGAATCCATTGTTACAGCGATACTCTTTAGCATGGTTGGATACTTTAATGGACACGATCAGACACTGTGGGTTATGATACAGGGACTTACACAGACACTGCTTGTGCGTCTGCCGCTGGCATATTACATGAGCATACAGCCAAACGCAAGCCTTACAAATATCGGATTTGCAGCACCGGCAGCGACTATATTCGGAATAGTGCTCAATGTGGGATTTTATGTGTGGTTTAATAGGAAAATGAATAGATCGAAATAGTGAGCTAATAAAGGGACTTCTTCGGAAGTCCTTTTTTAGTGGAGAAAATGTGGTCGAACAAAATTTCAGGGTATCAGGGGTGTTTATTGGATTGATAAAGTGTTTTAATCGAATAATAAAAAGCAAATATAAAAATATTATAAAACATATGCTCAAACAAAAAACAAAAAGCAAAGAGGAAATGAAGGATTTGGAGGTAGTTTTATATGGATAAAGACTTAAGGATGGAAGTATTTGCATCATGTGATGTGGTAAAACCGGTATCATTGCATGTGTATGATCTTCATGCACAGGAGGTTGAGAATAACAGATTTTCTATTATAAGAGGTACAGTTGGCAAGCTGAAGAATTATAATCATGCCGGAGTATTTGAGGACGGAGAAAAAATATATTCAACCGAAAAATTAGATAATACTGTACCTAACGCTGATTTTACAATTGAATATCGTGGTGAAGAAGAACTTTTAGTATTGGATAACAGGGGCGTTTACTGTCAACTGATAAAATATGCAATAACACAGAATTTGTCGCAAGTAATGATTTTAAATAAATATCGTAAATATTCGTGTAAAAGCAGCATAACGAGTAAATGGATAAAGGCAGAAAATGGATTTATGGTATTTGAGTCAGCAAACAAAGAGATTAATCTTGAAAGAATATATAATTTCTGGGTTGACATTATGGATAATGGAAAAGCTTATTTAAAGATTGACACCGGGAGTATATTTACATCAAAGTTGACAATTTTTGATTATATGCAAAGAAATATAA
>CAVABC010000035.1:0-28038 GCA_963586665.1 Acutalibacteraceae bacterium | reverse complement strand
CCCAAGGATCTGCTTGCGGGAATCATAATCATGGCAGTCTCAATTCCTATATCAATGGGATATGCGCAGATAGCCGGGCTTCCGGCAGTTTACGGACTATACGGATCAGTTTTTCCGATAATACTGTTTGCATTGTTTTCGACATCACCGCAGTTTATATTCGGAGTGGATGCAGCTCCGGCAGCACTTGTCGGGGCGGCTGTGCTCAGTATGGGGATAGAGAGCGGCAGCAGTGAAGCTGTTGCGGTAGTTCCGGTATTTACGTTTTTCGTGGCACTGTGGCTTCTGGCATTTTATTTTATGAAAGCCGGAAAACTCGTAAACTATATATCCGCACCGGTTATGGGCGGTTTTATCACAGGAATTTGTACTACGATCATACTCATGCAGGTGCCAAAACTCATGGGCGGAACTGCCGGAACAGGTGAGCTTTTTGAACTTGCGGAGCACATATGGGAGACTTTAAAGCAGATAAATATTGCCGCACTTGTCATGGGAATTGTCGCGCTTGCGATACTTCTCATAAGCAAAAAGATTATGTCGAAGTTTCCGATGGCAGTTGTGCTCATGGTGGCAGGCGCGATTTTTACATATTTTGGACCGGTAAAAGAATGGAATGTGCCTACACTTTCGGCTGTGGAGCCGGGAATGCCGCACTGGAGCATACCGGATTTTTCAGCGGTAAAAGTGACGGAGATAATCGTTATAAGTCTGTCGGTTGCAGTGGTCATAATGGCGGAGACTCTTCTGGCAGAAAATAATTTTGCACAGAAAAACGGATACCGCATAGACGATAATCAGGAGATACTGGCATTTGCCATAGGAAATATGGCGGCTGCATTTACCGGCTGCTGTCCGATAAACGGATCGGTATCGCGAACAGCAATGAGTGAGCAGTACGAGGGCAAAACACAGCTTACCGGGCTTGTTGCCGGAGTTTCGATGATAGTGGTATTGCTGTTTTGCACAGGATTCATAGGATATCTGCCGATACCCGTGCTTACGGCAATAGTCATATCCGCGCTGATGGGAGCAACAGAGTTTCATCTGGCAAAAAGACTGTGGAAGGTCAGCCGCACAGAGTTTTTCATATTTATGGGAGCATTTTTCGGAGTTCTCATACTTGGTACGATAAACGGGGTTCTCATAGGAATTATTCTCTCATTTGCAGAAATGATAATAAGAACCTCAAAACCAGCCAGATGTTTCCTCGGAGTACAGCCGGGACACAGCCATTTCAGGGATATGGCGGAGAGCACAAATATACATGCGGTGGATGGAGTTATCATTTACAGATTCAGCAGCAGCCTGTTTTTTGCTAATGCGCAGGTGCTGGTGCGTGATATCGAGGACAGCATAAAGCCTGACACGAAAGCCGTGATAATAGATGCCGGTGCGATCGGCAGCATAGACATCACAGCGGCAGACAGCCTTGCGATACTTCACAGATCGTTAAAGGAAAAGGGTATAAAATTCTACATGACGGAGCACATTGCAGGGCTTAACGATCAGCTTCGAAAGCTTGGACTGGGGTATCTTATCGAGGAGGGCTGCGTCAGAAGAACTATACATATAGCACTTAAGGATATGGGGATAAACAGACCGTATCCGCTCGAGGGAGGAGTGGACAATGCCGCCCGCAGTGCATCGAGAAAACGTGCGGACAACAGAGTGCAGGAGTTCGTGTGGGCATTCGGTTCTGAGAGTGAGGATCAGATAGAAAAGCAGATAAAACTACAGATCGAACAGCTTAAAAAGACAAAAGATGTCGAGGAGATCATGCATGGACGCTGGGCGCACATGGATGAGTTCGATCAGGACGAGTGGCTTGAGCATCTTGAGGAACACCTCAAGGAGATCGTCAATATCTCCGGCAAGGATGAGCAGACACTTGCCGCGCATATCGAAGCACACAGACGCGATGTGCATGAGCGCATTGCAAAAGAACATCCGGAGCTTGCGGAGAAATTTGCGGAGAGACGTCATCTGCTTGATAAACATCTTAAAGAGCGACGTCCTGATGTATACAGGATAATCGAGCGGTTGAGAGATGAAGATGTGTAGAATTGTAGAAAAAGTATATATAAAATATACATAAGATACATGTGCCACTAAAAAATTCGTAGCTATTCTGTGTAGAACAGCTACGAATTTTTTATGAAAAGTCAGCTAAAAATAAATCGTTAAATACATTTATTGATTCAATATCGGTACTGAGGTTTGAAAACGCAGGAAATAAAAAACCAGCCTGAGGTGTACCCATTTCATAATCACCGTGCAGCGGACTTACTGCACAGATCATGAATTTGTACACCTCTTCTGATTCCCACTGGCTTTCGTTGTCAGCACCCTTTACAGGCACATCATAATTTCCGTAAAACACGTAAATTCCGTAAGGATATCCGGGCTTATAACGCTCGCCAATATATTCGTAGAGATTGTAGAGCAGTGCATCGTTTTTAAGCTCACACTCACGAAGTGCCATAAGGAGCTGCCACAGGCTGTCTTTGCTTTTCATCTGCGGCTTCATATCTATATTCACAAGCTCGTTATTTGGCTTTGCAAAAGGAATTGCCTTTGCGATTTTTATATTTTTTTCCTGATCGCTTTTGGAAAGCTTGAGGAAATGTGTATTAAAAGATCCATCCACAAATCCATCCTCATCCATATAAGCTCCGGCAATCCGGCTGAAGCAGTTTCGCGCCACGCTCATACGGCGCGTAAGCTCAAGCATATCTTCTCGGTCTATTCTCATGGTTATCTCCTAATGTTTGTCATAATCACTATAGAAACTCAGAAAGATCGATAGTGAGATCAGTATATATACATACAGGAATACCGGTATCAAACTGGTACTGGTCGGTTCCCTCGTTTTTACTAAAGTCAAAAACATTTACTGTTTTAGTAAGAGGATTAACTATCCAGTATTCGCGTACACCTGATGAGCGGTACTTGAACAATTTTATGCCGTAATCTATACGCTTGGTACTTTGCGAAGCGACTTCAATAATCCAGTCAGGGGCTCCGTTACAGCCTTTGTCATCAAGCTTTGAAGGATCACAGATTACACTTATATCAGGCTCAACATATGTCTTGTCATCCTGATTTAGAAAAACTGCAAATGGGGCAGGGTAAACCTCACAGGTTCCATTATTTCTTTTAATATAGTCAGATATCTGATAGTGCAGAGCAGAAACGATTTTCTGATGTAATCTATTTGGCGGAGCCATGTTGTAAACAACACCATTTATCAGCTCAGCCCGCTGTCCATCGGGGAGTGAATATATATAGTCTGTTGTATATAAATTATCTTTTAATAATGGCATAAAATCCCTCCTGTTTATATAACCAATCATAACATGTAATATTTTAACCGGCAATATCAACATTATCCTTGCGGATAATATATTTGGAAAATATAATATGTTATATAAAAACAGGGGGATAGTAGAAAATGAATATAAATCAGACATTAAAACAATATTTCGGATATGACAGTCTTCGCACAGGTCAGAAACAACTTATAGATGGCATCTTGCAGGGAAAAGATGTACTCGGCATAATGCCGACTGGAGCCGGAAAATCATTGTGTTATCAGCTTCCGGCACTTTTGCTTGAAGGGATAACCATAGTAGTTTCTCCCCTTATTTCACTGATGTCTGATCAGGTAAAAGCTTTAAATCAGGCTGGAGTACATGCTGCGTATATAAACAGTTCGCTTTCGGAAAATCAGATCAGAACAGCACTTTCGTATGCAACGCAGGGAAGATATAAGATAATTTATGTTGCCCCGGAGAGGCTTAATACCTTAAGGTTTCTGGATTTTGCATGTAATTCAAAAATATCAATGCTGACAGTTGATGAAGCACATTGTATTTCACAGTGGGGACAGGATTTTAGACCAAGCTATCTTGAGATTGCAGAATTCATTGTAAAACTGCCAAAGCGTCCTATAGTCAGTGCATTTACAGCAACGGCTACAGAACGTGTAAAGGATGATATTATAAGAACCTTGGGGCTAAACGAGCCTGTAACAATGGTGACCGGTTTTGACAGACCAAATCTGTTTTTTCGTGTGGTTACTAGAAAAGGTGGTAAGGAAACTGATAACAGCATAATAAACTATGTGAAAAAACATGATGATGAAAGTGGAATAATATATTGCGCAACGAAGAAAAATGTGGATAACTTATATTCACTTTTACAGCAATATGGGATTTTGGCGGGACGTTATCATGCGGGAATGTCACTTGAAGAGCGTAAGCAGAGTCAGGAGGATTTTACTTATGACAGGATACGTGTGATGGTGGCAACTAATGCTTTTGGTATGGGAATAGACAAATCAAATGTTCGTTATGTACTTCATTATAATATGCCTCAAAGTCTTGAATATTATTATCAGGAAGCAGGACGAGCCGGGCGTGATGGGGAAGAGGCAGAATGCGTTTTGTTTTTCTCAAAGCAGGATATAATGATAAACAAGAGGCTTTTGCAGTATAAAATGGATCCACTTAAGATGGCAAATGATCAAAGAAAGCTTAATCAGATGATAAATTACTGTGAAACAGATAAGTGTCTGCGTCAGTTTATTCTTTCATATTTTGGTGATACGACACCATGTACATGCGAGAAATGCAGTAATTGTGTGGTTGTGGAGGATGAGGAAGAGGAAAATTATATCCAGAGTGGAAAAGTACGCAAAAAAGCATTGCAGCTTGCAGGTCTTAGTGCAGTTGGACAGGAGTTGTTTGAGAAACTACGTGTCTGCCGGACAAAGCTTGCAGCGGATAGATCAGTGCCGCCATACATAATCTGTTCAGACAAAACATTAAAGGATATGTGTGCGAAGCGTCCGGAGGATAGGCTGCAGATGGTTGATGTATATGGAATGGGCGAGCAGAAGATAAAAAGCTATGGAGACGTTTTTATAAATGTGATAAAAGAATTTGTTACAGAAAAAGAAATGTCAGGTTCGGAAACAAATACTGTAACTGAAACTGCCCCAACGGTTAGCAGCCGCAAGAAAAAACTGCCATTTTATATTGAGCCGGAAAAACTTGATATTGTCGAGTTGAAAGACAAATGTATGATATCCGAACTGACTGACAGTATAAATGCGATTTGTGAGGGGAACAAAGAGCGCAGAAAGCTGTCAGCGGCATTTGTAAATGAATTGCTTGTGAATGAAGGATATTTAGAAGAAATCGACGATGGTGAAAATAAGGTAAAACGTGTTACAGAAAAAGGAAAACTTGCAGGAATAGAAGAGAATGAGAGACGTTCAAAATATGGTGGAAAATATTATGCAATCTCCCATACAAAACAAAGTCAGCAGATGATAATAGAAATGTTGAAACAGTACTATTCAAAAAATCAGGAATAATAAAATATAAAATGTAAAATAAAATCCCACAGAAACCAGACTGCATATCAGTCGGATTCTGTGGGATTAATTATTATGGTCTAAGTCCCATTCCACCCTCAAGTGTGATAGTCTCACCATTCATGTATTTGAAATCAGGATATGCAGTTTTGAATTTCTCAAGCTGTGCTGTCCAGGCGAGCGGACAGATGATATTGGCATTAATGCCGTCAGCACCCCATTCGTTTGCGGCTACTCGGGTAAGACCACGGATACCCTCTTTTGCAGCGGCATATGCACACTGACCGTAGTTTCCGAAAAGTCCTGCACCGGATGCGAAGTTGATAACTGATCCCTTAGTCTCTTTAAGATAAGGATAGCATGCTTTCATGTAGTAGAAAGCGGCATAAAGTCCTAAATTTGACTAGCTACATGAAAACGGCTGATACAAATTTATCTACTTTATCAGGATCTTTGCCATTACCAGCATCATTTTCCACACCGGAAGAGACATCTACACCATCAGGATGAACCTTTTGGATAGCTGTTCTGACATTTGATGGATTAAGACCTCCTGCAAGAATCAGCAGCTTTTCATCACGCGGGATATTATCGACCAGATTCCAGTCAAAGGTCTTACCACTGCCGGGCTCCTGCGCGTCAAATACATAGCCCACGATACGTGGATCATTGTGATAGCTCTCATAGCTGCCCATATCAGACACATTAAAGGCTTTAAGGATCGGGATATCACATGATGCTTCGCCGGTTGTGTATGGATTTGTACTGTCAGGGATTGCTCCGTGGATCTGCACATAGTCAAATCCGGCATCGGCAATCTCACATATCTGTTCATTGGTAGGTGCTACCACGACCGCCACACTTTTTATAGAGTTGTCAAGTGATTTGATTATCTCTTTTGCCTGTTCTATTGATATATTGCGCTTGCTCTTTGGGAAAAAGAGCACCATTCCTGCAAAATCCACATGGCTTCTGTTGAGATATGCGGCTTCTTCCGGGGAAGTAAGACCGCATATTTTTATCTTGATTTTTTTATCGTTATTATTGTGCATATTGGTACCTCTTAGTAGGATGTTTGATATTTGATTAAATCATAGCATTTTGGATTTTATAGTGCAATGGTGGGTTTTATGGAGTGAAATATTCAGTGAAACTATTGATTTTTAGGGAGTATTTTGTTATCATAAAAATGAACTAAGAAGGTTGCGGTCGTTCGGTTCACAACTGGAGTTCCCAAATGAGAGTATGGTTCGCTCTCCCGAATAGGTTTATAACCGAAAAACAATGAACCGAACTAAAGATATGCAAATGCTCCTGATATTATATCGGGAGCATTTTTATTAGCGGGATGGATGAAAAATATGGATTTACTCTTACTAAAGTATAATGATTACATGCGATTGAAAAACTGTAGAGTAGAGTATCTTTTAAATAATGGGATGATAATAGATTATAAATACAAAGAAGAAAATTTTATCCATCTCATAGGATTGCATAAGTTAAATGATATACAGCTCATACAATTATTTAATGATAAATCAAATAAAAAGGTACAGACGAGGTATATTATAAGTCGTATTAAAAAAGAAAAATTAACAGACGCTATGGTAAAGAGAAGTGTATTTTATAAAGATATACAATCAAGATATGAGAGTTTTTCATACGATAATTTGACTACACTAAGTTATACCGATGTTGTTATAAATTTTAATCCGACACTTATAAAATCAAAAATTAAGAGTAAATATCTTTTGTTTGAAGAGAAGCCTAATCATGAATACAATCATTTGGGCATTGCAAGAGATAATATAACTGATAAAAATTATATAGAAACTTTTTTCCATCAAAGAACAGATATGTACATAAATGGTCAGACAATAGTAAAAATCAAGGGATTTACACTTTACGATGCAAATAACGAGATTATAGTGACAGATAGTTTTGATTAAAAAAGAGGAACAAGTAAAAATACTCATTCCTCTCACATAGCGTTATATTATCCGAAATATCTGTCAAGTAATCCTTTAAGTGCGCGACCATGTCTAGCCTCATCCCTAGCCATCTCATGAACTGTATCATGAATAGCATCAAGGTTATTTTTCTTAGCGCATTTAGCAAGGTCAACCTTACCAGCTGTAGCACCGAACTCACAGTCAACTCTCCAGGCGAGGTTGTCCTTTGTTGTAGCCTTCATGTTTGGCTCAAGATCCTCTCCGAGCATCTCTGCGAATTTAGCTGCATGCTCAGCCTCTTCATAAGCTGCTTTCTCCCAGTAAAGACCGATCTCAGGATATCCCTCACGATGAGCGATACGAGCCATGCAAAGATACATACCAACCTCAGAGCACTCGCCCTCGAAGTTTGCCTTTAACTGATCGAAGATGTATTTCTTATCTTCATCTGAGATATCAGGATTGTTCTTAACTGTTGAAGCGTATACTCCGTACTCGTGCTCAGCAGCGAGTGTTAATTCTCCCTCAACCTTCTTGAATTTATCAGCACCTACGTGACATACAGGACACTCAGCCGGTGCATTTTCTCCTTCATAAACGTATCCACAAACAGTACAAACCCATTTTGCCATAATAATGTTCCTCCTTAAAATTAATAAAATGTTGTCATGATAATTGTTTTGCGCAGTCCGGACAAAGACCGGTAAATGAAACCGAACAGCTTTCTATTGCAAGGTCGGTCGATTCCTGCACATGTGTCACAAGATCATCTGCGAAATCCAGATCGATGTCCATGACCTGTCCACAGTTGCGGCATATAAAATGGTAATGCGGCTTTGTGTTGAAATCATAATGGTCAGGACCGATGCCGGTCGATATTTTGATGATCTCGCCTATTTCCTCAAGCAAGGAAAGGTTTCTATAAACAGTTCCTAAGCTTATGTTTGGAAATTCTTTTTTGATATTTAAGTAGATAGTTTCTGCTGTCGGGTGATCAGTCCGGCTTGCCAGAAAGTTGACTATCGACTCTCTTTGGCGACTATACTTAATCACATGAATCTCCTTTCTGAAGCTAAAATTAAAATCAGGAATTGTTACTGATATTACTATAAACTATAGTACTAAAGTTAGTCAAGACTAATTTTAGGAATTATTCCTATTTTTATTTTAAATCTTAAAAATGTCCTGATAAATCAGTAATTTCAGCTATTAACAGAAACGAAATTGATCCATTGCATGACCCTGTCACTTATATCTATAAAAATAAAATCGTGATATATCAATGAATAATTAAGACAGTCACATCATAGAATAGATACAAAAAATGCAGGTACAAATAGTCGTGAAGAGATTTATTACATATCTATATTCTTATGATGGAAAAACCAAAGGGAAAAATGTAGGTTTTATAAAAGTGGAAATAAATGGAGAAAAAAGCGCATTTCTTATCCAGATAAAAAATCTTGGCAGGTTTACTGGGCGAGGCAGCATTTATCTGGTATTTGCGGACAGCGTTGGTGTGGGGATAGGTGAGATCCCAATCCGAAACGGAGAGGCAAGGGAAATCTATGATGTTGAAGCCAATGATGTAAGGGACAGTGGAAATGCGCTCGACAGCGTGCTCGGGGTAAAAATAGAGCTGGATGATACATTTCTGGCGAGCTGCTGGACTGATGATGCACAGGCTGTGGTCGGAAATCCGCTTAAGGTGTGGGGAAGAGAAAAACAAAAGCAGAATATTATGGCAGCCGCAGACTCGGATAATGTCAATAGACAGCCATCATATATGCATCCAGCATATATGCGGCAAAAGGCGATGCCGTCAGATATCCGCACCCCTGATGGAATCGAGCGCATAGACATATCAGAGCTTCGCATGTTGCCGACCAAAAACTGGTATCTCGTAAATAACAGTTTTTTGGCACATGGCTATGCCAATTACAAGTATCTCGTCATCAAAACGAATGCGAACGGACAGAAGAACCTCGGAGTGCCGGGCGTGAGTGAACCGCCTGAGCGTATGATGGCAAAGATATTCGGATTCAGCCAGTTTGAGCCGGCGACTCCGGCAAGTGCCGCGGATGTGGACAGTGGTGTGTTTGGATACTGGTTCTGCCCGCTTGAATTGTAAAAGCATGATTGTATCATTATAATAATGAAATATGTAGAAAAATAGTATATAACAAGGTAATATAGGACTATAGTTATCGGTGCAGATGAAAACACATATCTTTGTACATAATGAAACAGACTTTAGAAATTATCTTATAGTGACATTTGAACTCAATAACCTCAAACGCTGCAATGATAATTACGGACACAGTGCAGGAGATGTATACATATCAAATTCTGCGCGCGTGATCGAGAATATTTTCGAGCGTTTCGGCAAATGTTACCGCATCGGAGGCGATGAATTCTGCTGTGTCATTCCGAAAGCACAGGGGGGTGTGTAGCCAAACAAGTCTATTGGTTGACTAATCCATATATGTAGTGATTACACCATTTTCCATGCAGTATCAGATAGTCCCGGAGCAGTCCTTCCTGCTCGAAACCGAGTCGGTTCATAAGCTTCATCGAAGGCACATTTCCGGGATGGACTACTGCGGTCACTTTGTGCATATGCAGCTCATTAAATGCAAGCTGAGTACAAAAACCTACCGCCTCTGTTGCATAGCCCTGATGATGGAATTCACTGGAGAATTTATACCCAATCTCACAACTGCCGTAGAAATTCGGGGTAATATTGTGTATACACACTGTGCCGATGATCTGTCTTGGATTTTCCTTCCTAAAGACATAAAATCTGAACAACTGTGATTTTACAGCCATATTGTATTCGTATCGCAGTACCTTCTGCTGATGTTTTACTGTGTAAAAATTTGACACGCGGTCTATTTCATACTGCTCGAACAGCTCTTTATCCCTGTTGTAAAAGTCCAGAACGAGCGGAGCAGAGTCTGTGCGCAGCACTTTTAAGATAAGACGGGGTGTTTCATATATAAAAAACATATTTTCCTTCTTTCACATTTGATGTATCATAACTACATATTTAAAACTTTCCGCTTAACATGTTGGAAATTTTTATAACCATATAATGATATGAGGGTCAAAAGGTATTTTGCCCCCTCATTTATGATTAATCAGATTACTACATGCTTCGCATTCCCGTAATCTGACTCCACCACGAAATCCGCTAATTTACTAGCTTCGCATAGTAAATTGCTACTTTCTCGGTGTAGTGCGGGTCACTAAGGTATACATCGAATTGCATGCGAGCATGCATCGATGATACCTTTTGACCCTTTAATCATATAATTATAACATACGGAGTGCAGGAATATGACACAAGATGAAAAATATATGAAACAGGCGATCAAACAGGCAAAAAAAGCATATGCTCTTGATGAGGTGCCGATCGGTTGCGTTATAGTGGCAGATGACAAGATCATCGCGCGCGGTTATAACCGCAGAAATACCGACAAAAATCCCCTCGCACATGCAGAGCTGTCAGCTATACGTAAAGCCAGCAAAAAAACCGGTGACTGGCGGCTTGAGGAGTGTACCATGTATGTCACTTTAGAGCCATGTCAGATGTGTGCAGGAGCTATAGTTCAGGCGCGTATCCCGAGAGTGGTCATAGGAGCGATGAACCCGAAAGCAGGATGTGCCGGATCAATTATCAATCTGCTCCAGATGCAGCAGTTCAATCATCAGGTTCAGACAGACATAGGAGTGCTTGGTGAGGAGTGCAGTACGATGCTTTCTGAGTTTTTCAGGGAGCTGAGAAAGAAACGGAAAGAACAGGCGATTAAGTGATCCGATAAATAACACAGATTACTCTTTAATTTGCATACAATCCAATAATGTGTGCAAAGTTTTTTATCAATAAATTTGTCGATGAAAAATATGATGAAAAACCGCTGGAATTCTTGACAACACAGGGTGTTTTAGCTTATACTTAAATCTCCGAGCAGCCGGGGTGGTAGCGGTACCTTGAACCAACAATCCGCTATAGTTGGGGTGATGCTTCGTAGAGGGCCTAAGCGGTGGAGCTGCCCTCCATAAGTGGCGTTGACGTCTGGGTCTTGCGCAATGGAAATCTATGAACCGTGTCAGGGTGGGAACACAGCAGCACTAAGTAGAAGCTTTCATGTGACGCAAGGCAGCCTGGAGGGAGTTAACTGTGGAGGTAACGTCTGTTGTGATGGTTCGAAGCGAGGTGCTCGGTTTTTTAGTGTATAAGCATGGTATGATAACATAAGCGATCAGCGGTTGGAGTGGCACGCTTATACGAGCAAAAGCATACCAGAGAACAAAAACCCCCCAAAAGTATGCCAAGGCAAGACAAAAATGGATCACAAGAGAGCGAGGCAGAACATGATTCAGGATATCGCGCCCCACAAATGGGACATAACGTACAAAAACATACAGCCGGGCCCGGACAGCAGGGTTCTTTTTTTTAATATGGGGCAGCTTTTGGTCATAGAAAACGAAGAAACAGTCTGCCAACACGAAAATGTGGAGCAGCCCCTTACCATAACCTTCCCCAGATATGAGGATGTTAGACCGGAATGTCCGGATGCAGACTATCAATACCTGTTTGAGCTGGATGGATGTACATTTTTCAGGGTATCACTGTCACAAAGCATGCAGAAGCATATACTGGAAGTAACAGGTGGCAGATTTGTGCGCAGAAACTATCTGCGCAGTGTGCAGCCGAAGGAACTTGTGCTGGCTGCGATAACGGGATTTCATCTGGATGGCTGGTACGACAGAAATCATTTCTGTGGCAGATGTGCAAATATGCTGCAGCCTGATGAGAGGGAGCGTATGCTCAGGTGTCCGGTCTGCGGAAACATGGTATATCCGCGCATCAATCCGGCAGTGATCGTAGCAGTCACAAATAAAGATAATCTGCTCCTGACAAAATATAATGGCAGAGAGTATAAAAAATATGCACTTGTGGCAGGATTTAATGAGATAGGAGAGTCATTCGAGGAAACTGTGCGACGCGAGGTTATGGAGGAAACAGGGCTTCGTGTAAAAAACATCCGCTATTACAAATCCCAGCCATGGGGATTTACGGACAATATACTGGCAGGATATTTCTGCGAAGTGGACGGAACGGATGATATAAAGGTTGACACAGAAGAGCTTTCGGTGGCAAAATGGGTATCAAGAGATGAAATACCTACATCCCTAGAGGAATTAAGTCTGACAAATGAGATGATTTCCGTTTTTCGGCTTGACAAAGGGAAATAATGAATGTATAGTGAAACGGTAGGAAATAAAAACAGAGGTGCTATAAATGAAAATTTCAACAAAAGGACGTTACGCTCTTCGTCTTATGATGGATCTTGCAGAGAACAACAATGGTTCACCTATAAGCCTGAAGGATGTAGCCCGGAGACAGGAGATATCTGACAAATATCTCGAGCAGATCATATCAATCCTCAACAAAGCCGGCTATGTCAGAAGTGTCAGAGGTGCTCAGGGCGGATATATGCTTAAGAATCCGCCGGAAGAATATACCGTTGGGATGATACTCAGACAGACCGAAGGCAGTCTTGCTCCGGTAGCATGCATAGAGGATGACGAGATAGTCTGTGACAGACAGCAGCAGTGTGTTACATCTATTGTATATAAGAAGATAAATGATGCTATTTCAGGAGTAGTTGACAATATCACTTTGCAGGACCTTGTAGACTGGCAGAGTGAGAAGAATGGAACCTATGTCATATAAGAAAGAAGGTATATAGATGAGTAAATTAATTTATTTGGATAATGCAGCAACCACACAGGTATATCCTGAGGTAGTGGATGCCATGCTCCCATTCTTTACAGAGCATTACGGAAATCCATCAGCCATATATAGTTTCGCAGATGAGGCAGAGAAAGCAGTAGATCACGCAAGAGGTGATATTGCAGATCTCATCGGAGCTAAAAAGGAAGAGATATATTTCACAGGTGGTGGAAGTGAGTCTGACAACTGGGCACTTAAAGCCACAGCAGAGGCTTATTCGCGCAAAGGAAAACATATCATTACATCAGCCATCGAGCATCACGCTATTCTCCACACAGCACAGTGGCTTGAGAAACATGGTTTTGAAGTGACATATGTAGGTGTTGATGAGGATGGAAAGATCAAACTTGATGAGCTTGAAGCAGCCATCAGACCTGACACTATCCTGATTTCAGTTATGGCAGCCAACAATGAGATCGGTACTATACAGCCGCTCAAAGAGATCGGTGCCCTGGCAAAAGAACATGGTGTGCTTTTCCACACAGATGCAGTTCAGGCATTCGGACATATTCCGATCAACGTAGATGAGATGAACATCGACATGCTCAGTGCCAGCGGTCACAAGATCAACGGACCAAAGGGTATCGGTGTTATGTATATCAGAAAAGGCGTTCAGATCCGCTCATTTATCCATGGTGGAGCACAGGAGCGTCAGAGACGTGCCGGTACACACAATGTACCTGGTATTGTAGGACTTGGCAAGGCAGTAGAGCTTGCAAAGGCAAACATGGCAGAGCGCAGCGCATATGAGAGCAAGCTCAGAGATCACCTCATCGAGAGAGTGACAAATGAGATCCCATACACACGCTTAAACGGTCACAAGACAGACAGACTGCCAAACAATGCAAACTTCTGCTTCAGATTCATAGAGGGTGAGTCAATGCTTATCCTGCTTGATCAGGCAGGTATCTGCGGCAGCTCAGGATCAGCCTGCACATCAGGTTCACTAGATCCATCGCATGTATTACTTGCAATCGGACTGCCACATGAGATCGCACACGGTTCACTGCGTCTGACATTATCAGAGAAGACCACTCTTGAGGATATTGATTATACAGTGGACAAGTTGAAAGAGATCATCGCAAGACTCCGCAGCATGTCTCCACTTTACGAGGATTTCGTAAAAAACGGCGGCAAATAAATATAAGGAAAGGAACTAAGGACATGGCATACAGTGAAAAGGTAATGGACCATTTTAATAATCCAAGAAACGTAGGAGAGATGGAAAATCCAAGTGGTGTCGGCACAGTCGGAAACGCAAAGTGCGGAGACATCATGAGAATGTATCTGGATATAGATGACAATGGCATCATTCAGGAGGCAAAATTCAAGACTTTCGGATGTGGTGCAGCAGTTGCAACAAGCAGCATGGCAACAGAGCTTGTAAAAGGCAAAACAATCCAGGAGGCACTTGAGGTTACTAACAAAGCAGTTATGGAGGCACTTGACGGACTTCCACCTGTAAAGGTACACTGCTCACTTCTCGCAGAGGAAGCTATCCATGCAGCACTCTGGGATTATGCAGAGAAAAACGGTATCAAGATCGAGGGACTTGAGAGACCTGTAAATGATATCAGTGAGAAAGAAGAGGCTCCTGAGGAAGAGTATTAATGGGAAAAAAAGTTGTAGTAGGAATGTCAGGCGGCGTTGACTCATCAGTGGCAGCATATCTGCTCAAGGAGCAGGGCTATGATGTTATCGGTGTGACAATGCAGATTTGGCAGGATGAGGATGTATTTAAACAATCACAGGAGGGCGGCTGCTGCGGTCTTTCAGCGGTGGAGGATGCCAGACGTGTAGCAGCGGTGCTCGGTATTCCTTATTATGTGATGAATTTCAAGGCGGATTTCCAGAAATACGTCATAGACTATTTCGTATCTGAATATGAGCGCGCATACACCCCTAATCCGTGTATTGCCTGCAACAGATATGTAAAATGGGAGTCATTGCTGCATAGATCGCTCGAGATTGGTGCAGACTATATAGCTACAGGCCACTATGCCCGCATAGCAAAGCTTCCAAACGGAAGATATACCATTGCCAACTCAGTCACAGCGGCAAAGGATCAGACTTATGCGCTTTACAATCTGACACAGGATCAGCTTCGTCGTACACTGATGCCTGTAGGAGAATATGAAAAGCCACAGATCCGCCGCATAGCAGAGGAAGTCGGTCTGCCGGTAGCGCACAAGAGCGACAGTCAGGACATATGTTTCGTGCCTGATCATGACTATGCTTCGTTTATCGAGAATGAGACCGGTCGGACATATGAACCGGGAAATTTCGTGGACGAATCGGGAAATATCCTTGGTCAGCACAAGGGACTTATCCATTATACTATCGGTCAGCGTAAAGGACTTGGCATTACAGCCGCTACGCCTTTGTTTGTAAAAGAGCTTCGTCCGGAGACAAATGAGGTAGTGATCAGCACAAATGAATCACTTTTCTCAGACACATGCTATATCAGTGATATAAACTATATGGCAGAGGATCACATCACACCGGGGACACGCAGTATAGGAAAAGTCCGTTATTCCCACAAGGGAGCTGATTGTACTCTCACACCTATGGAAAACGGCATGATAAAATGCGTATTTGACGAGCCGCAGCGCGCCATGACACCGGGGCAGGCAGCAGTATTTTATCAGGATGGGCACGTGCTCTGTGGTGGAACAATCGAGAAGATATGATATTGAAACACAGATTTTTCTATTTATTGTATTACTTGCATTGCAGAAGAATCTTGTGGAGAAAATGATCAGAGCAGTAAAAGTTAATTGCGACAATAGAATAGATGTAAGGAAAATGGTTGTAAGATCTGTAATAACAGATGGTACAACCATTTTTTATTTAAGAAGGTAATTTTGCATGCTAAAAAGCTTGACAGTTTTTTCTTTTTAAAATAATATAACGTATATACGATACGTAATAGACAATACATAGTAAAGGAGAAGCATGTTATGAGTGATGTAAATCAGCATATTGGGGATATTAACAGTAAGACAATTTTCAAGAATAATATTCTTTGCGCACAGTTTATCAGGGATAATATTAATATTCCCTTGCTTAAGGATGTACAGCCGGAGGATCTGGAAGATGTTACAGAACGGTTCAGTTCTTATTTCGGAATAGAGTATGAAGCAGATACGGTTAAACGTATTCGTATCCACATAGAGGATTATGAGGAGGAATTTTATATGATCTCATTGATAGATCATAAAAGTGATGTCGATTACAATGTAGCTATGCAATTGCTTAAATATATGGCATGCATATGGGCAGAATATGAGAAGACTTTTTTATCAGAACGTGGTAAAATAAGTAAAAATAAGTCGTTCAAGTACCCTCCGATCATTCCGGTTGTTTATTATGAGGGTAAGAAAGAATGGACAGCTGATATGCATCTTAGGGATAGGATCATGTTTTCTGATATTCTTCGTCCATATATACCTGATTTCAAGTATATTGTTGTCAGGAATCATGATTTCTCGGATGAAGAATTGCTGGCTCGGGAAGATGAGATGTCATTGCTGATGTTGATAAATAAGTTTCAGACAGCTGATGATATTACAAATTTCAGAGACATAGAGAAGGATAAGATTGATTCTATAATTCATAATTCTTCTGAACAGGTTATAGATATTATAGCAGCGGTGGTTAGATCACTTTGTACTAAGATTCATATTTCGGCAAAGGAAACTGATGATGCGGTTCAGAAAGTGAGGGAACACAAATTGGGTTATCTATTTGAGAATATGGAGAAAATTGATATACAGCAGTTGCGTAAAGAAGCAGAGGAATGGCGTAAGATAGGTGAAGAGGAACAACAGAAGGTAAAAGAGGAACAGCAGAAACGAATAGAAGAACAGCAGAAAATAAAAAGAATGTCAATGACTATTCTAAGAGCTTTCTTCGATGATTCTGTAGAGTATGATATGGAACTTATAGAATCCGCAATCAATAGGGCTAATGATACCGATACAATAATGAAATGGACAGATGCAACAGAGAATGTCACAGATAAAAAGGCTTTGTATAATGAGATTGTTGGTAAATAATTATTGCATAAATAAGTCGAGATTGGAGAGATCATATTGATAATAAGTGAAAAGATATTTTATCTATTAGACAAAAATGGAATGTCACAGAAGGATTTTGCAACACAGACAGGAATCTCTCAAAGCACGATCAGTGACTGGAAAAGGAAAAAGACTAATCCATCAGCGGATAAGATACTGAAAATATGTGAGGTATTGCATGTGACGCCATATGAATTGTTGTCCGAAAGAGAGACAACTGCTGATGAAGACGTGGACTATCTGACAGCTTTGAATAATGATGAGGGTATAGTCCTTGAAACTTTCAGAAATCTGCAGACGAAACAGAAGGAAAGATTACTGGGATATCTGGAAGCATTAAATGATACTAAATAGGAATAAAGTAACAAAAAACAATTGAATAAAGCAGGTTCTAAGCGTATAATGTAAAAAAAAAGGCACATGACTTATGGACCTGCGGGATCAAACCGGAGCAAATAGCGAAACACTATAGTACTTTAACAGGTCTATAGTGTTTTTTTGATCTCCAAAGGGGTCTCCAAAGTTTAGTGGGGTTTCCCAAAGTTTTTTAGGGTCAATTAGTAGGGACAGACGCTAAAAATGGTTGAGTTTTTTAGGGGCATTCCGTAGGGGCTGGCGCCGAATATTTTAATCATATTATTTCCAGCAATTCAGGAATATCATGCTTGAGCGTTTCAAAAACCACATTTTGCACCCCTCTCTATATAGAAGTGCAAAAATTGAACCTTCTTGAGTTGGGAGTGCAAATTTTGCACTTTAAAATTTTAATGAACATAAATTAGCGTAAATTTCCCACACTGTCAGTATCTGTCTTTCTGGCTTGCTATCTTGTAATCACAAAGATAACAAATAACAAGTTCAGAAAGGGTGGTCAATATGAAAAAGACGAAATTATTACCGGTTATTCTTACATTTGTACTTCTTTTTACAGGATGTGGAACTGCAAAACCGGCGAGTGTGGTAGAGAGCGCTATCAAGTGTTTGCAGGAAAACAATCTTGAGGATAATGATATGTCGGCAATGTTCATAAAATCATTTGAAAATGCGCAGGATAGCGCGGCTTTCGTGGACAAGACGGATAATCTGAAGATTCCTTGTAAAAAGATTGACGGCAAATGGAAGATGCTACAGGAACAATGACTTATAGCATATATTGGAGCACGGAGCATAACAATATGGCGTTAACTGGAGTGGATAGATCATCCACCATTGATTTAATGGATGCCACATGGGCATATGGCAATGTAGGTTAATATCAGAAAGTGAGGCAGCATTTGTGTGATGAAATTTTAGATTATTTGTTTTCCAGAGAAGGCGCGTATTCAAAATCGTATATTCTTAGTGCAGTTCCACTTTTGGTTTCGGCATCAATGCCTGAGATGTATAGGTACAATACTCCTTTGGCAAAGTGGCTTGCGCTTATTAATCCTAATGTATCGGTTACCAGCAAGATAGTTATTGTATTCTTAGTTGTCAGTCTGATTTTTGCTCTTGCAACAGCTGTGCGCATATTGGGGCATGTTATCAATATTATCTTAGACCATTTGGAATCAATAGTATAATGGGTTACTGCACATAGCTAGTAATGCAAAATGACGTATACTCTTCTTAATCTGCTATTTTTGATAAGATTAAGAAGAGTATATTTGCATTTTGGCTTGTTTTTTATAAAAAATATCGTTATACTTTACTTAAAGCGCATAAAAAAATAACATTAAGAAGAGTATAATGATATAAGACATTTCTGGCGGAGGTGAAAGATGCTTGTAGGTAGAGAAAAAGAAATACATTTGCTGCATGATATACAAAATGATGATAGCTCACATTTTGTTGCGGTATATGGGCGAAGGAGAGTGGGAAAGACATTTCTGATACGCGAGGCTTTTGGCTATAGATTTGCATTTCAGCATGCCGGTCTGTCAGAGGGAGGAATGAAAGAGCAGATATATGCGTTTACGTCATCTCTTAAAGATGCAGGGTATGAAGTTAAAAAGCAGCCTAAAAACTGGCTTGAGGCATTTGAAGCATTAAAGGATGTCATAAGATTGTCGAGTGAAAAGAAAAAAATAATATTTATTGATGAGCTGTCGTGGATGGATACACAAAAGAGTGATCTTATGGTTGCTTTGGAGAATTTCTGGAATGGATTTGCCTCTGCAAGGAAAGATATAGTCCTTATAGTGTGCGCGTCAGCCACATCGTGGATGCTCTCAAAGGTCGTACACAACAAAGGAGGATTGTATAACCGGTTGACAGAGCAGATACATCTGCGCACATTCTGCCTCAGAGAGTGTGAAGCTTATGTAAAAGCTGCAGGGCTGGCATTGAACAGAAATCAGATATTGCAGTATTATATGATTTTTGGCGGAGTACCTTACTATTGGGGATTTTTGAAAAAGGGATTAAGCCTTTCGCAGAATATTGATAGTATATTGTTTGAAAATGATGCGCCATTGCACGATGAATTTAAGTATTTATATGCGTCTGTATTCAAAAAACCGGAGAATTATGTAAAAATAATAGAAGCTCTTGGAACTAAAAAAGTTGGAATGACAAGGGAAGAAATTATTACAGCGACCAAGATCCCTAATTCAGGCGATCTGACAACTAAGCTCGAAGAATTAGAAAGCTGTGGATTTATTCGAAAGTATAATGCATTTGGAATGAAAAAGAAAAACGCGATATATCAGCTGATGGATTGCTTTACATTGTTCTATTTCAAATTTTTGAAATCTGAACCGACAGATGAGCATTTTTGGACAAACCAGATCAATACGCCTGCGGTGAATACATGGCTGGGGCTGGCATTTGAAAGAGTATGCATGGAACATGTAGATCAGATAAAGTCTAAATTGGGTATTTCAGGAGTGTTGACAGAGGTAAATTCATGGTATTGCAAATCAGATCCGGATAATGGCATCTTCGGCTCGCAGATAGATATGCTGATTGCCAGAAAAGATCAGGTAATAAATTTGTGCGAGATGAAATATTCGCAGTCAGAATATACCATAACGGAGAAAGTGGACAGGAACATCAGGAATAAAATAAATGATCTTAGGGTGGTTTCAGGTACAAAATATGCTATATATCCAACACTTATTACAACTTATGGGTTGGTGGAAAACTCGTATTCACAGGAGATGCAGTCGGTTGTTACGATGGATGATCTGTTTGCCTGAGATAAAAAAATAAAAACCCCATAAATTCCTGTTGACAGATAGGAATTCATGGGGTATATTTATATCAATAAATCAATTCATACAATTGCAGTATGAATATAGGAGATTAAAACATTAACATATTAATCAAGGAGGACACCAACATGTCAAACATTTACCAGGGAACATTAGGACTTATTGGAAATACACCACTCGTAGAGCTTACACACGTAGAGAAAGCATACGGACTCGAGTCAAGACTTCTTGCAAAGCTTGAGTATTTTAACCCGGCAGGATCTGTAAAGGACAGAATCGCAAAAGAGATGATCGAGCAGGCTGAGAGAGACGGAAAATTAAAGCCGGGATCAACAATCATCGAGCCAACATCAGGAAACACAGGAATCGGACTTGCAGCTATCGCAGCAGCAAAGGGATACCGCATCATCATCGTTCTTCCTGAGACAATGTCAGTTGAGAGAAGAAACATCATCAAAGCATACGGTGCAGAGCTTGTGCTTTCAGATGGTACAAAGGGTATGAAGGGAGCTATCGCAAAGGCAGAGGAGCTTCATGAGCAGATCCCTGACAGCTTCATCCCAGAGCAGTTTGAGAACCCTGCAAACCCAGAGGCACATAGAAAAACAACAGGTCCTGAGATTTGGAACGATACAGACGGACAGGTAGATGCATTCATAGCCGGAGTTGGAACAGGCGGAACTATCACAGGAACTGGTGAGTACTTAAAGAGCAAGAATCCTGACGTAAAGATCGTTGCAGTAGAGCCTGAGACATCAGCAGTACTTTCAACAGGAAAAGCCGGAGCACATAAGATTCAGGGTATCGGAGCCGGTTTCGTACCAAACACATTAAATACAGAGGTATATGATGAGATCATTCCTGTATCAAATGAGGCTGCTTTCGAGTATGGCAAGATCATCGCAAAAGAAGAGGGTGTACTTGTAGGTATTTCTTCAGGAGCAGCTCTTTACGCAGCTATCGAAGTAGCAAAGAGACCAGAGTTCAAGGGCAAGACAGTAGTTGCACTTCTTCCTGACAGTGGAGACAGATACTACTCAACAGACCTTTTCAAAGATTAATAAGTAGATTATGATAGCGAAAAAGACACCGGTGCGGTGTCTTTTTTGCTGGGGAAAAAATTTTGCTGTAACTCTGTATAGCAAAACAAGTATATATTATTTGAATCACTTGACCTATTGACTCTTGTTACCTTTTAAGGAAGTCCGAAACTGCTTAGGAGTCATGTGATAGTGTTCCTTAAAGCATTTGTAAAAATGAGTAGTATTAGTAAAATGAAGCTCTTCCATGATCTCGGCTATAGACGCATTGGTATCCGAAAGCAACTCAGCCGCTTTTTTCATACAGAATGTCTGACCGTAATCAAACAGACATTTGTTGGTATATTTCCTGACAATCGAATTCAGATAATTCCCACTATAATTTAATATCTGTTCAAGCTCAGAGCGCGTGATCCTGCCGTTTGTGTCCTCAAGCAGATGGCTGATATGTGTAAAAAGCAAAAAGTCAGTGTCAGCCTCAACGTGTACCGGGGTAAAATGAAAATGCTCCGGATCAGACAGATAATCAAACAATTCCAAAAGCATACCTTTTATGACATATGTAGAACCGAGTTTTGGAAACATTATGGCACGCAGTATGTTGTCCGTCAGGGCATGGAGCGTATGATACCAGTCTTTGTTATTGAGTGACGGAAGAAAGTCTAGATATTCCTTTGTATCGGGGGTATCCATATTGTCGGTGAGAAATTTTAATATGGGACTTAACACGGGAATTATAGGAACATTGATGCTGGTGTCAAAATTCCTGGATGGAATATCAGATGTCATATTTGGAAATCTGATCGACAGAACAAAATCAAAGCTTGGAAAGGCAAGACCATGGATGCTGTATGCACAGATAGGTGTGTCACTTTGTCTGGTTCTACTGTTTTCTATTCCGGGAGGAATGAGCACTACAGCCCAGTACGCATATTTCTTTGCATTTTATACAGCACTCAATGCGATATTCTATACAGCAAACGGTATAGCATATTCGGCATTATCTGCGCTGATCACACGCAATAAAAATGAGAGGGTACAGCTGGGATCTATCCGTTTTATGTTTGCGGTAGCAACAAATATCGTAATGGGGTTTGCAGTAACAGGCGGGGTTGAAGCTTTTTGCGGAGGAACGGCCGGATGGCGTATGGTTGCAATTATATGCGGTCTGATCGGTCTTATTGTAAATACAATAAGCTGCCTTTGTGTAAAGGAACTTCCTGAGGAAGAAAATGCAGTGACAGAAGAGGCTTCAAAACCGAAGGATGATAAGATCAGCTTTGGTGAGTCACTTAAATTACTGCTTAGCAATAAGTATTATATTTTAATAGTTGCAATTTACATCGTATATTATTTCATGAGCAATCTCACTACAGGATCTGCGATTTACTTTATGAAACATGTGCTTGGAAATGGATCATTACTTGGACTGTTTTCAATGATGAAAATGTTCCCTGTTATCATTGCACTTATATTTACACCTGTGCTGGTTAAAAAGACAGGAAGTATGCAGAAAGTCAATTTCTGGGGCTATGTCATTAGTGATATTTTAGGAGTTTTCCTGATCATCTTTGCAATGCAGAAAAACTTACCGATGATGCTTTTATTCATGTTCTTAAAGGGAACATTTGCAGGAACAATGTCAGGAACATTAAATGCACTTATCGCAGAAATAAGTGGATATACATATCGTACAAAGGGAGTACATATTGATGGAATGATGTTCAGTTGTTCATCACTTGGAGTAAAAGTCGGTGGTGGAATCGGTACGGCAGCAGTAGGATGGCTCTTACATGCGGCTGGATATGCAGGAAAAGCGGCAACTCAGACCGCAGCAGCAACAAACATGATATTCAGCATGTACATCACGATCCCTGTTGTTCTCGGAGTTGTGATCACCATTCTTCTCGGACTTATGAAAGTAGAAAAAGAAAATAAACGAATCGATATGGAAAGAGCACAGAATTAAAATAAAGAGGAATGAAGTATGCAGTGTCAAAAATTTAACGAAGGCTGGACATTTGAAAAGACAGATTCCGGTGACCGGTTAAAAGCATTTTATGGAGAAAACAAGGCGGTAGCAGTTACATTGCCACATGATGCAATGATCCGCGAAAAGAGGGATAAAGACTGCCCTGCGGGGGCGCAAAGTGGATTTTACCCGGGTGGTGTTTATATATACGAAAAAGTCTTTTCAGCACCTAAGGCATGGAAAACACAGGATGTACTCTTAGAATTCGAGGGCATATACGGAACAGCAAGAGTCTGGATAAACGGGGCACTTGCGGCTGTAAACCGCAATGGATATATGGGTTTTACCGTGGATTTAAAACCGTGGATAAGCTATGAGCATGAAAATATAATAAAAGTAGATGTAGACAACAGCAGACAGCCGGACAGCAGATGGTATACAGGCTCTGGAATATACAGGGATGTCAATCTGCTGACTGGTGCAGGAGTGTATATACCTCGTGATAAAATGCGCATCACCACGTTATCTGTAAATGACGATGTGGCGGTTGTGGAGGTGTGCGCAGAGCTTAAGAACATTACAGAGCAGGGACTTGAAGCGCAGAGCTTGATAGAGCTGGTCAGTGAAGGAAAAACTGTTGCTTCCGATAAGCAGCACATAGTATTTCGTTCTGATAAAATGCAAACTCTTCGTGTACAGATCCCTGTTGAAAATCCAAAAACATGGAGTCCTGACCACCCGGCACTATATGAGTGCAGGATCACAACCGTTGTGGAAGATAAGGTATGTGATATGACAACTTCGGAGTTTGGAATACGAATACTTGCTCTTGATCCGGTGCATGGATTTCAGATAAATGGCGAGACTGTTAATTTAAGAGGCTGCTGTATACATCATGACAATGGAATTATAGGGACCAAGACATTTCCGGAGGCTGAATGGTATAGATGCAAGAGTCTAAAGGAAGCTGGTTTTAATGCCATAAGGAGTGCACATCATCCTATGAGCCGTGCTATGCTTAATGCATGCGATCACTTTGGAATGCTTGTTATGGATGAGCTTACCGATATGTGGAATAAAGGCAAAAATACCTATGATTTTTCAGATATATTTGAAGCTGAGGCAGGAAAATGGATTGAGCACATGGTGGCAAAAGACTATAATCATCCATCGGTTATTATGTACTCTGTCGGAAATGAGATACAGGAGGCCGGAACTAAGCAGGGATCATGGATAAATCGCTATTTGTGTAATAAATTCCACGAACTTGACAGCACAAAATATACGACTAATGCATTAAACGGGTTAAACTGTGCCGGAAAAAGGCTTAAGGTTATCATGAAGGATGTGGTGGAAAAATTCGGCATGGATACGCAGAGCGGTGGAAGCGGTGGCGGCAGCAATGCCTTAAACAGCTTTATGAGCCTCATGTCAGGTGAAAAGGGGAATTTTTTCGCGAAGCATCCATTGGTTACAGAGGCACTTGAGGAGTGTTCTCAAAGCTGCGATATCACAGGACTTAATTATTTAAGCGGCAGATATGAGCTTGAGCGTGAACTTCATCCGGGCAAAACAGTCCTTGGTACGGAAACATATCCGGCTGATATAGAAAATCTCTGGAAAAAGGTAGAAAACAACTCTCATGTGATAGGTGACTTTACATGGGCAGGATATGACTATATAGGCGAAGCAGGAGTTGGAATTTTCCACTATGACGGAAATGCCAATTTTACAAGCATTTACCCCGAGAGACTTGGTTATATCGGTGATATCGACCTGATCGGTAATCGCAGACCTATAAGCTATTTTAGGGAAATAGTCTATGGACTTACCGACAAACCGTACATTGCAGTAGAGAGGATGGAACATAACGGACAGACTGCCGGTAAAACCGCATGGATGTTCAAGGACAATATCAGCAGCTGGACATGGAAAGGTTTTGAGGGAACAAACGCGAATGTCGATGTATATTCCGCAGGAGATGAAGTCGAGCTTTTCATAAATAATAGATCTCTCGGCAGAAAACCCGCTGGAAAAGAAAATCATTTTACGGCAGCTTATGAAGTGCCATATGAGCCGGGCATACTTAAAGCCGTGGCATATCAATCTGGGAAACCGATCGGTGAATATGAACTTATCACAGCAAAATCCGTGACAAAACTTAAAGCATGCCGTGTTACGGAGAATGAGAGAGATGCTGCCTATATAAAAATCTGGCTGGAGGATGAAGATGGTATCGTAAATCCACAGAAATCTGAAAGCAGACTGCTCCATGCCATTGTAACAGGAAATGGTGTGCTTGAAGGCTTTGACACAGCTAATCCATCAAGTGAGGAGGATTATTTTTCAGATACAGTAACATCTTTTGATGGAAGTGCACTTGCGGTAGTCCGTTGGAAGGATACTGCGTCAAAAGAACCGGCATTGCTTCGTGTATGGACAGATGACGGATGCGAGGTAGTTGTTGCGATAGAAAAGTAGAATTACAATAATTGGAATTAAATGAGCGCTTTTTCTTTGTTAGTTTCAAAAAATTAAAAATTTTACGAGTTCGAAACCAGCAGATTGCAAATATAATTTGCAGACCGTATAATAACCCTGTATAGCAGTTAAAAAATTAGTATACATAAAAAATTTATGATATAGCAGATTAGCCGTTACATGAATAACCGGTAAATAATACAATCAGAACACTATGGAGAAAAATGGAAAATAATACACTAGGCAGAATACTTCGTGAAAACAGGGAAAAAGAAAAGCTTTCAAAACAGAAAGTATGCCGTGGACTATGCACAGTAATGGCACTGTCTAGGTATGAATCAGATGAACGTATACCGGATAAATTCCTGATGGATGCACTTTTGGAACGGCTTGGGTTTCAGCCGTCTAAATATGAATTTGTTGCGTCTGATCAGGAATTTGAATACAGTATGAGGCGTGCGCAAATTGAAAAATTATTATACGAAAAAAGAGATATTCAGGCTTGCCGGGAAGCTTTACTGGAGTATGAAAAACAGATTCAGGAAAAGGAGCGTCTGCACAGACAATATATTCTTCTTAAAAAGGGACTTCTTTTTGGTCGAGAAGAAAAATATAGTGATGCGATCAGTGTTTTTTTGCAGGCTTTGGAATGTACGGAATGTAATGAAACTGATATAGTAGTGAAGACGGATATTTTATTGACCAATACAGAGACAGAGTTATTTTATCTGATTGGAAAATTTCTGTATATAGACGGAAAGAAGAAGGAAGCCTGTACCTATTTTCGCATGTTAAAAGATCAAATGGAGCAAAGACCGACAGGAAAAGAAAAGTGGAAAGAATATTATCCTTGTATACTATATCGTCTGGCGCAATGTGAATTTGAAGCTTATAATTATGGCGCAAGCTATGAGATCATCCAGCAGGCTGAAAAAGTATTGCTTGAAAACTATGAATACGATTGTTTATATGAGGTTTTAGAACTAAAAGAAACCATTGGTGTAAAACTTGGAGTAGCTAATAAAACAAATGAAAATTTACAACTGGCATTAAAGCTTATAGCAATGGGTGAGAACGGAAAATTTACAAAAGAGGGATTAAATTTATGGGAGAATACAGCAAGTCAGCAATTATAAAATATACGAGGAAAGCTCTTGGAATAACTCAGGAGGAACTTTCTGAGTCAGTATGTGATCCTGTAACTCTTGCCAGATATGAAAGTGGAAAAATTGATCCATCAGATAGTAAATTTTTGCGCCTCATGGAAAAAATGGGAGAAAAAGGCAGTACATTCATTTTTCCGTTGGAAACAAGTCTTTTAGAAGTGGAAGATGAGATCGAAAAGCTGAATAAAGCGATTGAACAGCATGACTGGGAAGAAGCAGAGAGGATAAAAAGCAATCTTATTCAAAATAATAATTTCAATTTGGATTATCCTGAAAATCGACAGTATCTGCAATGGGCGGAAACAATTATTCAATATGAGCAGGGAATGATTAATGAAAGACAGGTTATTGATAAACTGGAGGAGGCATGGTCATACACCTGTGGAAATATTAGTACAGAAGAATTTAATATGAATAGAATTTATCGTGAAACAGAGATTATGATTTTACATGAAATCGCTATTTTTTATAAGCTTTTAGGAAATCTGGATAAGGCATGTGTCTATTATGAAAATCTGCTAAAATATTTTGAGCGTGCTGATATGGTAAATGATACTAAACCGATATATTTGATTTATATAGGTTATTCGAATGTTCTTGGAGCAATGGGAGAACATGAGAAAAGTATGGAAATTTGTTTTAAAGCAATAAAAAGAGGGCTGGCAGAAAATAAGATGAACTACCTTTATAATTTTTATTATAATATTGGATGTAGCCTGCAAATAAATGGAAATGATGAAGAAAAGCATCTGGCAAAGCTGTATATCTGGATTGCATATCAGCTTTGTCAGGCTTATCCCGAAAATAAAAGAAACCTTGAAATAATAAAAAGAAGATATGAACGATTTGATTAATAAGGATTTTCTAAATCATATAAGAGTTCAATATCATTTTCGCATTCATCAGATTTATTATTAATATGTAATGATGAATCTGAATTTAAAGGTTTTGTTGTTGAAATGATGCAA
>CAVABC010000034.1:0-28787 GCA_963586665.1 Acutalibacteraceae bacterium | reverse complement strand
ATGACAAAAGGCAGCCCACTATGGACTGCCCTAATAAAAGAAAAAGCAGCAAATCATTTACTGATCTACTGCTTGATTCCTGTGAGATTTAATTGCTACTTACGCCAATACTGGCTTGTTTTCTTTAATAATTTTTTCTACCTCTGCAATGCTCTTTTTTGTTGCAAGCGAAATTTGCTCTAAAGAAAACTTATTTTCATACATATTCATAATGATCTCCACCTTAGTATCATCTACAATTCCCTGACTCAGATTACACATAACGCTCACATCCTTTCTTAAATCTTCCTCTAATGGAATATCGTACTCTTTCTCAATTATATTTAGCTTCTCGCCTTGTGTAAGACTTTTTGAAAGCAATGCCCCCAACAGACGATGTAATTCATGCTTTTCATCCTGACGAGGTAACTCCTTTGCCAATCCAATCAAAGCAATATTAAGCATATCCTGCTTGCCTTCCCACATGCAGTTACCTAATACCTTTTTGTTTGCAAGGTAATAATAATCTGTACTATCTTCCGGCATATTCATACAAATCCATATCGTATAAACCTGCTTAATGTCATCATATTTTTTGTTGACAAAATCTCTTTCTTTTTGAGATGATACAAGTCGGCACGCATAAAAGATTGCCCTGTTTAAGATATGATATTCTGTTGGCATATCTTTCTGTGCTTCCACATTTACTATAATCTGCGATAATCCGTCTTTCATTCGCACATAAAACACAATATCAAAATTTATTGTTCCTTCATTGATTTCTGTGTTTTCAGTATTCATTCCAACTAAACGTTTACCATCACCATTTACATTTGTAAGTCCAGGCTCCGTTGGAACAACTCCAATCATTGGCTCTCCTTCGATGTATTTCACTACATCTTTTGGATTCATGCCTTTAAATTCTTCTACTGTATCTACAAGAATATGTGCAAGTATACTTTTATGACCTAATAACCTTTTGGCGCTCTCATCATACTGCGCCCGGTCATTTGCTGCATTCACAGCATTTGTAATTTCTGTATTCAAGTCGGCATCCCTCCTTTTGTACTGTGCATAGCACCTTTCAGTTTCTGCAAAAGGCTCTCTGCCTCAATATCATTATAAGCGAGAGCCTGTGCGGAATCAACTGAATTTTCCGTGAACTTTTACAGTATTGTCTCTTTCCCTTTTGTCTTATCCACTGCATCCCTTCCTGCAGGTGTCCCAGACACTCTTGCCTTCATTGCTGCGAGCCTTTCTTGCAATGAAGTCCGTTCTGCTGGTCGGTCTGACAGCTTATTATCCGTAACCGTTTTTCCAAGATTACTCTGCTTTACTGGCATATCAGCAACCTCATCCCCTTTTTCATCCACCGATTTCACATCTTCATGTGGTTTTTCTGGTTCCGTGGCTTCGTCATCCATGCCAATCGCATCATCGCCCTTTTCATCCATGTTAAGCAAGGCATTAAGTTCTGCAAGACGTTCCAGTTTCTCGGAAAGCTCCGCTTCCTGCGGAAACGGCTTGTCTACTTCTGCTTTTGCTGTTTCAAGCTGATGTTCCACATTGGAAAGTTTCGTCTGTGCTTCCTCAAGCTGTGCCGGCATGGCTTCCAACGCATTGTTGATACGGGTGATATTGCCGAGCGGATCCGTACCGACTTCCATCGGATGGCTCATGGTTCCTTTAACATTCATCACAAATTTATTGTTGAAAGAATCAAAGGTTACATTCAGCTTAAATCCAAGATATTTCCCTACATCCACACTGGCATTGATGCCTTTGATTTCCTTACACATGGCTATGATCGCAGTTCCTGCTTCCTTTTTATCTGTATATGGCTTTCCTCCCACCTGCATGAAAAATTGTTCCTTATCCTCCGGCTTATTTTTCGCATATTTTTCCATATCAGCGGTAAAACCTTCGATACGTTCCTTGAAAATAGCAATCTGATGCGGATAATGCTGTGTGATGTTATCCTCCAGCCTGTACTTCTGACTGGTATGGTTTGCCTTCATCAGTTTCAGCTTCGATACCTGAATATCGAGATCCATTTTTTCTTTTATGTAAGGATTACCTGTGGCAAGTGCCTTGACCTCTGCATAGGAAAGTGCCGCTTCATCCACATCCTCACAGCTTCGTACCGGGGATTTACTTGTCATGATCTGTCCGATGAATTTCTGCTTGTTCTCAATGAGCTGCCACGAATAACTGTCAAATGTACCTTCCGTAACATAACGAAATATCTTGACCTTATCATTCTGGTTGCCCTGTCGTAAGATTCTTCCCTCCTGCTGTTCAATATCAGAAGGACGCCAAGGCACATCCAGATGATGCAATGCAATCAGTCTGTCCTGCACATTCGTACCGGCTCCCATTTTGGCGGTGGAACCTAATAAAAAACGAACCTGTCCGCTTCTTACCATTGCAAACAGCTCCGCTTTTCTAAGTTCTGTATTGGCATCATGGATAAATGCTATCTCATTCTCCGGCACTCCTTTTTCCATGAGCTTATTTTTTATATCCTCATACACATTGAAAGTGCCATCGCCCTTCGGTGTCGATAAATCACAGAAAATCAACTGTGCTGACTTCTGCTCTTTGGTGTGCTCCCATATCTCATAGGCTTTCTCCACACAGGTTGCCGCTTTGGAATTTTCCTCATCCGGCAGCATATCATTGAGCAACCTCTGGTCAAGTGCCAGTTTTCGCCCATCGTTCGTAATCTTTAACATGTTATCCTCATAAGGCTGCACCAGTCTGTCACGGACTGCTTCGGCACGTTCCGCAAGGGACGCTACCATTTCTTTCTGGAACTCACTCGGCTTTAATACCACATTTTCATACTCTGCTTCCGGCACAGGCAGTTTTAACATATCCGGTGTCTGAATATCCGCACTCTCCTTAAAAAGTGCAATCAGCTCCGGCAGATTAAAGAACTTCGCAAATCTTGTCTTTGCACGGTATCCGGTTCCTTCGGGTGCAAGCTCTATGGCGGTCTGTGTTTCCCCAAAAGAAGCCGCCCACGCATCGAAATGTCCCAGTCCCAGCTTCTGAAGCGTACCATATTGAAGATAACGCATATTCGTGTAAAGCTCCGTCATGCTGTTGGAAATCGGTGTTCCAGTCGCAAATGTCACACCCTTGCCGCCTGTAATCTCATCAAGATACTGGCACTTGGCAAACATATCGGAGGACTTCTGCGCTTCTGTCTGTGCAATACCAGCTACATTCCTCATTTTCGTATAAAGGAACAGGTTCTTGTAATTGTGGCTCTCATCCACAAACAGCCTGTCTACACCCAACTGCTCAAAAGTCACGACATTATCCTTACGGCTCTGGTCATTTAACTTATCAAGACGCACCTGCAATGCTTTCCTCGATTTTTCCATCTGCTTAATGGTATAACGCTCCCCGTTATCTTTTTTTGCCTGCTCAATGGCAAGCTCAATCTCATCAATCTGTCTTTCAATTGTAGCCGCCTGTCTTTCCTGTGATAACGGGATTTTTTCAAACTGACTGTGCCCGATGATTACAGCATCATAATCACCTGTGGCAATACGGGAACAGAACTTTTTACGGTTGGCAGGTTCAAAATCCTTTTTCGTTGCTGCAAGGATATTTGCTCCGGGATATAACCGAAGGAAATCGCTTGCCCATTGTTCAGTCAGGTGGTTCGGCACTACAAATAATGACTTCTGGCATAGTCCCAGACGCTTGCTTTCCATTGCCGCCGCTGTCATTTCAAAGGTTTTTCCGGCACCAACACAGTGCGCAAGCAGGGTATTATCTCCATACAGCACATGGGCAACCGCATTTTTCTGATGCGGCTTTAATTCAATATCCGGTGTCATGCCTGGAAATTTCAGATGCGAACCGTCATATTCTCTTGGTCTGGTGGAATTGAAAAGCTCATTATATTTTGCCACAAGTGTCTGCCTGCGTTCCGGATCACGGAATACCCAATCCTTAAATGCTTCCCTTATTGCTTCCTGCTTCTGGCTTGCAATCATGGTTTCCTTTTTATTGAGGACTCTCTTTTCCTTTCCATCCTCCTCAATGGTGTCATATACTCTCGTATCTTTGAGGTTCAGGGAATCTTCCAGTATCTTATAGGCATTTACCCGGCTTGTACCATAGGTCATGTTGACAAGCGTATTTCCAAAGTCCGCATTTTTCCCCTTAATGTTCCACTCTCCAGTCACACCCGAAAACTGCACTCCAATCGTATTCCTGCGGAATAAATGCTCCGGTGTCTGGAAGGTATCACGCATAAAATCATTGATATACTTTGGATCAATCCATGTGGCACCGATACGTACCTCAATCTCCGATGCGTCCAGCTCCCTCGGCTGTACCTGAGTAAGAGCCTGCACATTTGGAGCATATTCCGGATGATTTTCCGCATAAGTGGCTGCTATGGCAAGTTTCTCACGCACATTACCACTTAGATACTGGTCTGCTGTCTCCCAGACATCGGTAAGCGGGTTCTGAAAAATGACACCACGAAGCTCCTCGGTAAGTGTATCCTTATCTTTTCCGGTAAGTTTTTCCATAAAATCAAGGTCAATTTTCGCCTTTTCTGCTAATGATACTGCCAGTGCTTCACTTGCGGTATCCACGCTTGTGACAACCTCTGCCCTTTTAATGGTACGCTTCGTAAACATATCCGCTTTGCCTTTGAAATTGCCCTCATCATCAAGTTTTTCCAAAGAACACAACATGCAATAACTGCTGTCCTGATTAAAGGCTCTCTTATTCGTCTGTGAATTGATCAGACCATATTTCTTAGAAAAATTATCATACAGGCTGTTAAGCTCTGCCTGCTTTTCCTTGATTGCCGCATCTGAATATTCCTCAAGCTGCATATCAATCAGCTCCTGTGTACATTTACGGATTGCCACCATTCCCTTGATACGCTCTTTTGCGGTGTCCGATACTTCCACCGCCTTCATGACAGAGTTTTCACGATAATATACCTCGTTATCGACTACGGTATAACTGAAATTCTTGACAGACGGATCAGCCGGAATACTCTGCCTGCTCATGTCATCCGCAAGCTCCTCATCCAGATCAATCGTATCTATCTGTCCTGTAATATTTTCAAGTGCTTTTGCTAACTGCTCCGCAAAAGGTCTGCTGTCATCTGCCCTGCAGGTGCTTTCCATGCCATAAGGACCGGATACCATTTCCATCTTTCCTACGATCTGCTCCGGGTGCTCTGCAAAGTAAGCGTTCATTGCAATGCCATTTTCGTCCTCTCCCAGATATACCCAGTCCGGCTCACGCTCCACCATGCGGTCACGCTTCTGAAAAAATAAAATATCCGAAGTGACCTCGGTTCCTGCATTTGCCTTAAATGCGGTATTCGGAAGTCTGACTGCACCAAGCAGGTCTGCTCTTTGTGCAAGGTATCTTCTGACCTCCGGACTTGCCTTGTCCATGGTTCCCTTGCTTGTGATAAAAGCAACCACACCTCCGGGACGCACCTTATCCAACGTCTTTGCAAAAAAATAATCATGGATCAGGAAATTATTTTTATCATACTGCTTATCTGCCACCTTATACTGACCAAAAGGCACATTTCCGATTGCCACATCAAAGAAATCGTTCGGATAATCGGTCTTTTCAAAGCCTTTGATCTGCACATCTGCCTGCGGATAAAGCTGCTTTGCAATGCGTCCGGTGATACTGTCAAGCTCTACTCCGTAAATCCTGCTCTCTTTCATGGAATCCGGCATCATACCGAAAAAGTTGCCGATACCCATGGAAGGCTCCAGTACATTTCCTCTGGAAAATCCCATTTTCTCCAATGTTTCGTACATCTGGCGGATAATAACCGGACTTGTATAATGGGCATTCAAGGTACTCTCCCTTGCCATGCGGTACTCCTCCGGCGATAGCAGTTCCTTTAACTGGTGATATTCTGCTGACCAGTTTGATTTGCTCTCGTCAAACGCATCTGCAAGACCGCCCCAGCCGACATACTGGGATAAAATCTGCTGTTCTTCCGGTGTAGCATATCTGTTTTCGCCTTCAATCTGCTCCAACATCTTGATTGCTGCAATATTGGTCTGGAATTTTTCTTTTGGAGAGCCTTCACCCAAACGATCATCGCTGATATGGAAATTGACAGCGTTGCTTTTATCCGGTGCAGCCACATTTATTTCCTGTGTAGTTTTATTCTCCTCTGACGAAAGTGTAAACGGCTTCCAGTCTCCGGTAAGCACCTGTGACAGCATATCTTCGGTCTCTTGCTCTGCTTCCTTTTCTTTTTCCCGAATCACATTGATATATCTTCTCGCCTGATTGGTAAATCCGTCCAATACCGCCAGATGTGAGTTTAGAAGCAGATCATTGTTCTGCCACTCATTTTCCGCAACAATGCCCTTTGCCCAGTCCTTATTGTTCTGCGAAAAACGACCGTCATAATCAAAATGCGTAACCGTATTTGCAAGGACAAATTCCACACAGTCAATGCCATATTTATCTATAATCTCATCTGCTGTATTCCTCGGAAGAACAAAACCATTGAATTTCTCAGCAATCAGTGCATCAATGTCTTTCTTACACTCTAACCGCTGTCCATGCTCCAGACGGGAAAGCTCCCGTTGTCTCGCTTTCTCTGCCTGTTCTTCCTTATATACCTTATAATTCTCTTTCCCCTGTGGAGATAAATATTTATCCTCATGGATCAGCTCCCGAAGCCTTTTCTCCACAACATTCCAGTTCAGAAGCACTTTTGCATACGGATTGCCATAACTGCCTTTCTCCAGACGGATACCTTTTCCATCATGTTCATTATGGGAATCATCATTGCCCGGCAGTCCGCCGGAACCACCACCAATGCCATATTCATTTTTCAGAAAAGCAACTGTTTCTTTCTGGTCATGTCCTTCCATGAAATACTCATAAATGCGGAAAGCTCCATGCTCATAGCCGCTTCCTCTGCCAAGTGCATAGTCGATTTCATCCTGTGTAATAAAATCTTCCTGTGCTACCTCCACCGCATCTGGCAATGGAAATTCCAGTCTCTCCCTGTCAAGGTCTGCTATCTCCGATAACAGATATTCCGGTGATTTCACATGCCGCCATTTTAATTCGGCTTCACCCGATGCAAGACGCTCCGCCGCATCTTCCAAAACGTTTTTAAGCTGTTCCCTGCCCTCATGGGTAGAAAGAAGTTCCATGAGTTTTGCTTCACTCTCCGGATAGTTTCCGGCTTTTAATCCAAGTTCTTCCGGTGTCTCATCCATGCCATCCCTAAGAAAGAAAAATATCTGATTAGCAACACGGTTCCGCTCCTGCGTATCCACGAGAAATGCTTCACTCGCACTCATATAAGTGCCATTTTCAATCATAGAACGGATATGGTTCTCTACCTCTTCCCAACTCATAGTAACAAGTGGTGTTTCCTTTGCCTTTGTTCCATAGCCGACACTCATACCATGTTCATCGAACCACACTGATACAGGATTTCCATTGATTTCAAAACCTTTTCCGGTCTGTCCGTACTCATTTTTCAGAAAATCCACCATCTGCTCGGCATTTCTGCCCTCTGTGTACTTTGCGAAAATACGCTTCCTGCTGTGCTGTTTTCCTCCGCCACTCCTTAAAATGGTTTCAAGCTCATTCTGTGGCAAAGAAAAAGCAGCGGGCATGGTATATTTCATACTTGCTTCCGCTGCTGCGACTGTTCCGACCTGCTCCTCAAAAGAAGGAAACAGGCTGAGTTGTGTAAAGGTGGGTTCCGGTGCTTCTCCCCGGAGAAGATCATCTGTGTCTGTTACAGACTGTAAACCAGTTCTCCCAGAACCACTTCCTCTGCTCGGTTCCGAATGTTGTTCATCTTCGCTACCCAAAGCATCTGATCGGTTTCCTTGAGCTGTTCTGTCACTCCCTCGGTTGCCGCCATCTGGCTTGTCAGCTTCTCCATTCTCTCCTCTGCCTGCTTCTGAATGGTCAGCAGGTGTTCTTTCAATGTCCCTTTCAGAAGAAACGCTGAGTACACGCCCCTGTGGTTCTCCTTCAGATAAGTCTCTCTCATCATTCCGTACTTCGTTACGGTTCCCTCCGGCTGAATGTCCGCCTGTAATGTCGGGATCAGATAATCCCCGTTCTTTTCGTATGTCAGATTCATCGCTATTGCCCCTTTCTACGCTGTTTGGATTGTTGTCACTATATTCCTCATATCCGCTCTCGCTTTCACGCTTTAACGCATTGTAGTCTATTTTAGAAGTATTTGCAAGTCCTTTCTGCGTTAAATTTTCTGTTTGTTCCTGTTCGTGGCTTCTGTTATATGCCCTTATGGTTCTTCCAATCTCTAAAAGTACCGGTTTTGTAAGCTCATTGGCTGCATCTCCAAGTACTGCAAGGGTGTCCATGGAATTAAATTCATGGATAAAATCAAAAGCAAACTCCGAACCGTACTCCTCCATATCTGCACCACAGGCAGATAAAAGTGTAAAAGAAATACTCTCCGATAAAGTATCTCTTAAACGGATACCGACATTTTGCTCATCCAGTCCCTCTAAAAAGCTGCCCTCGATCATGTACTGCAAATCCGGCAGTAATTCCTCATAATAATCTGCCGCAATCCTCTCAGCTATCTCCATAAGTCTTTCTTCAAACAGCTTCTTATCATCTGTGGCACCATAGGTCTGCTCCAGACGCCTAATTACATCTTCCTTATGTTCCTCATGTAATTCCCAAAGTTCCGGATAGCGTCCGATTCTCCTTGCCGCATGGACATCTGACACATCAAATACATATTTCAGACGCTTTCCATGTGCATCATCCTCGTCCAAAAGTGCGATACCTTTTGCACCTTTGTTTACCCAGCAGTGCATGCGCTCATTCCAAATCTCAATGGAAGCACACGCTGTTGCGTCCGGTCTTTGTGCATAGATTAAAAGCTGTTCCCGGAACGGATACTTATACAGCCTTGCCGCTGTAGTCAGATACTTCATCCATTCCTCACGATTTTTGACAACCTCGGCTGCTGTCTCCTTTGCCAGAGCCGATATAAAATCATATTTTCTCACGCAGTTCTCCTTCCTGTCATAGATACGACAAAAAGGCAGCCACATACACTACATGACTGCCTTTCCTTTACTTCCCGTTACATTCCTATTCCGTTATGCCGAAGCTGAAAGTCTTACTCTCAGCCGCTTTCTTAGGCATAAATCTTGCCTTAACTTCCGCAACCCTCCCCTCTAATGCCTGAAACATGGCGTCTACCTGTTCCTGTGTGTATTCATAGGAACTACGATTCGCAAGATTTTCCAGTCTGCCAATGGCATCCACCGCCTTATTCATGCGGTACTCGCCAATACGGATAAACTTCTCCGCCTTTGTCTCATTTTCCTTTGCTGCAGGCTCTCCCTGCGTTTCCTCTGTTGTCATTGTTACATTTGTTTCTTCCATGTTATTTTCCTCCATTTTTGATAAAAAAAGAGAGCGTACAGGTTTTCCCATACGCTCTAACGCTGTGTTGATATTAAGTTTTGTGTGGTATTAGTGTTTCTCCGACAACTTGAATTTGTTCATTTTGTTTTATTCTTTCTTTTCTGCCATCGTTCAAACTCTTCTTCGGTCATAATATCAGAAAATGCCTCATATGAATTCCATACCCCATTCTTTTTTTGTACGAAATAAGTGATTCCTATGGCGACGCCAACGATAGCAAAGAGAACAGCAACAATTATCAGCATTGTAAAAAGTCCCTCAGCAACACCACTGACAATACACTCTACAATTCCTCTCGATAAACAAATGAACAGTAGGTTGATTCCCTGGCAAATCAAAGCTGTTCTGTTTAACTTTTGCCCAACTAAATCTGTTTGCCATAAAATAAAAAGTACCAGAAAAAAAGAGAGTATAATCCATATAAATATTACAAGCGACAAATTACGTGCACCAACAGGAATACCAGAAGATCGAATCATGATGTCTAGAGCTGGATTATCTGAAATCTTCATTCCATAATTGATTCCACCAAATATACAGAAGTATAAATAACCAACGATATACAAAGTTGAAAATACTATCAATCGTTTCTTATTCTTTATTTTCAAATTTTATTCCTCCCAAAATACCGATTGTTCTACACATTCCCATGCTCATCTTCTTGCCCTTCGGACAAGAAGCATCCTTCGCTTTCAGCTCGGTCAATTCCGATTTGCAAATTTCTTTCTCTCATAATACCACACTTTTTTCATCATAGATACTGCTATTTCTGCTTCCGAAATTCCTCCAGTATTTTTTCCTCCCCTTCCCGTTCTTCGCAATACTTCCAGAAATCGTCCCAAAATTCGTCAACCGACTTTTTCGCTGCTTCTGTTGGTTCAAGTTCTTCCAGCCTTTTGACAATTTTTATAACTTCCCCGGTATCAAATTCCTCATCAGCGGCTACCAACGTATAATAGTCAAGTTTTTCTTTCAACATCTCTATTTCTTTTTCCTTACTCATGCTAAAATTCTCTCTTCACTATATACATGACATATTTCAACAAAATCTTACAAATTATTATGAAAAATGTTTTTTTCTACTTATCCTTCTTCTGTGGAAATTCCATCTTAAACTTATACTGGAATCCCTTGATTTCTTTACCATCTTTCGTATAGGAAAATTCCTCTACACTCTCTGGAATCAGGTACGCATCATAACTGCCTTTCTTGCCTTTCAGACCTTTTACAAGTATCTTTTTCCCTTGAAGCAAGCTCTTGACCTGTGAATCGGAAAGTGTTACTCCAAGTGCCTTGCCGACATTCATACCACACTTTCCGGTACAGTACGCCCCAAATTTTCCTTTTACTACATCAGCACCACATTTCGGGCATTTTCCAAGCATTTCCTGCCCACTCTTTCCTGTCCCAAACATGGCTTTCTGCTCGTTGCTAACGCTATGATAAGTTTTTACAAGGTCACTTACCATGGCTTCAATCCCAGACATAAACTGTTCTGCAGCAACTTCTCCTTTGGATACCAAAGTAAGCTCATTCTCCCAGTCAGCGGTCAGTTTCGGAGATTTTACTACATCTGGAAGTATCGTTATCAGCTTCATTCCGTCCTCTGTCGGGATCATCTGCTTTTTCTCACGCTTTACGAATCCGTCTTTTACCAGTTTCTCAATAATATCTGCTCTGGTGGCAGGTGTACCAAGTCCTTTCCTCTCCACTTCGTCCCCCATATTTTCTGCTCCAGCTCGCTCCATTGCAGACAGCAGGCTGTCCTCAGTGTAATGCTTTGGCGGCTGTGTGAAATGCTCAGAAATCCTTGTCTGCTCAACCATAATCGTCATGCCCTCACAAAGCTCCGGTAGCTTCTTTTCTTCCTCGGCATCTGATTTATCTTCTGTGGGCTTATAGGAATTTTTGAAGAAATCCTCAAATTCCTTCCATCCATTTTCCATACTTCCTTACCGGATACCTTAAACACAGTCTCGTTGCAGGTAAGCTCTGCCTTTGTGGAATTATAAATATGCTTCTCCCCGGTTGCACACAGCAGACGGTTGGCACACAGGGAAAGTACCTTCATTTCGCTATCTGGAATCGCCTCTAAGTCCTGCTTGATGATCTCCATAGTCGGAATGATTGCATGGTGGTCTGTCACTTTCTTGCTGTTCAAAATCCTCTTTATATCCGGATTGAACATGATATCCTGCTCAAATAACAGGGAATTGAAAATTGCTTCGATCACATTTCTTGCTGTTCCATCCATGTCATCGGAAAGATACTGGCTATCCGTTCTCGGATAAGTGACAAGTTTCTTTTCGTAAAGACTCTGCGTATATTCCAATGTCTGCTTGGCAGTAAAGCCAAACAGACGGTTTGCATCCCTCTGGAGTGTGGTAAGGTCATATAGTTTCGGTGGTGCTATCCACTTTTCTTCCTTCACCACAGAAGTCACAAGAGCCTGTCCGTTTTCACAGGCTCCAGCAATTCTTTCTGCTTCCGTTTTATCGCTGATATGCTCCGATACCGCATCCAGACCATTTCCCATGATATGAGCCATGTAATAGGCTTCTTTCTTGAAATTCATGATTTTACTTTCACGGTCTACAAGCATGGCAAGTGTCGGTGTCTGCACTCTGCCGACCTTTAATGCCTTGCCACCATATAATACGGTAAAAAGCCTTGTGCCATTGATACCCACAAGCCAGTCTGCTTCCTGCCTGCACAATGCTGAATGATACAGATTGTCATAATCGCTGCCTGGACGAAGATTATGGAAGCCGTCACGGATAGCACTTTCCTCCATGGAAGAAATCCATAACCTCTTCATCGGCTTTCTGCACCCTGCCATGTTGTAGGTCAGGCGGAAGATCAACTCTCCCTCCCTTCCGGCATCGGTGGCACACACAACAGCATCTACCCTGTCATCATGCATAAGTTTCTTCAAAATCTGATACTGTGCTTTCGTATCACTTTTCACCTCATGCTGCCATTCCTGCGGAATGATCGGAAGGCTGTCATAACTCCATTTCTTCCATGTTTCCTCATAACTTTCCGGCTGTGCCAGTTCTACCAGATGTCCCACACACCATGATACCAGATAGTCATTTCCTTCCAAATAACCGTCCTTACGCTGTGTGGCACCCAGAACAGCCGCAATGCTCTGTGCCACACTCGGCTTCTCTGCAATTACAAGCTCCATCTCTATTCCTCCCCATTTTCTTCATCATCAATATCGTTGTCATGTTCCGTGGTATCCTCTGATTCTGTGTCATTCACAACATCATCCCCACCATTTAAGAATGCTTCATCAGAACTCTGCTCATTTTCTTCCTCGTCATCATAATCATAGTCCTCGTCAAGCTCGTCCTCATCTTCATCCTCATCAATGAAGTTTTCCTTTTTCTTCTTCGACTTCACAACATATACCACTCCGATCACAGCTACCGCAGCAGCCCCCATGATAATATAAGTAAATCCGGAATTATCTGTTTTTGCAGTATCTTCTTTCGGCTCACTTGTTTCTTCTGTACCGTCCTCTGTACTGCCCTCAACATTTTCTGTTTCTTGCTTCTTATTTCCTGCATTTTCGCCATTATTGTTTGATAATGCGCTGTCTTTAGTAGGGATTGCAGATTCCAATGCCGCAGAGTTTTTCGGTAATGTCTCACTGTTATCTGTTGTGGTATTAAGCAGGTCATTTTCGCTGACCTCAGTAAGGAAATACACCTTTTCATCTTCCCCATCACGGTCAATCACCAGATAAAACACCTTTTCCGATGCAGTCTGTATTGTGTAAAATTCCTTCCCCTTTTCTGATGTCTGGCTGTCGCTGCTCTGGTCTACATCCTTGGAAGCATCTCCCGTACTTGGAGACTGCTTTGCTGTTGTTCCCGTGTTTGTCCCTGTCTGGGAAACTGTATTTCCATTCACATCTGTTTTTGTATGCTCAGTGACCAGTGCTGTTGCAGCGGTAGGTTTGGTTGCTGACGCATCCACTGGGAGCTGCTGTGCCGAATCTTTTTCATTACTGTCTTTGTTCTCCGGATCGGTGTAATACGGATTGGCTGTTTTATAAATTTCTGAGGTATTTCCTGCATTATCCATGGCAGAAATCGTAAAATACTGATACCCTGCGTCAAACTGTTGCAAACGGATATTCAAGGCTCCATTCGTATGGTCGGTAAACTCATAACCATTGACATAGATTGCCTTGATGCCGGAATCCGTATCATGTGCCTGAATACTCAAAAGACCATCACTGACTGCCGCATTTAAAGTCGGCTTTGTAAAATCAAAACACTTGATATAGCGGTTTTTCTCATAGGTCTTGCCCTTCTGGTCTGTAACCTGCACATAAATGGTGCTGTTCTCGGAAATCTCTATATACATATCCTCAGTAATGTCCGTCCAGCTACCATTCTGTCCAACTTTAGCCTTTACTGTCTGAATGGTGAAGTTGCCCGATACTATGGTATCTTCTACTTTAACTGTTACTTTTGCGGTATCGTTATGCCACCCAGAAGGTGTGTTGATTGTGATTTTTACGCTCGGATTGATATAGGCACATTCCTTGTAATCCTTTGCACACACCTCACAATCTTCATCTACCGCATACTGACTGCATTTTTCCTTGCAGGTGCATTTTGCGGCAGGCTGTGTCTCCTCGGTTGTGCCTTCTGTGGAATTCTCCGTTGTATTCTCCGTGGACTGCTCTATGTGGTTTTCTCCACTGCCAGAATCAGAACTGCCATTGTTACCATTGCCGGAAGTTGTACTGTCAACACTGCTTTCCTCTACCGCACTCTCTGTTTTCTGCTCTGCGGTATCCTCCGCATGAACTTCTATCGTGTTTGTCCTGTTGGCAAAAAATGCCCCCATCGGCATACAAAAAAGTATTGCCGACAATATAAGGGACACCACTGCCCTAGCCGATAATCTCCTGTTTTTCATTGGTCGAAACCTCCTTTTCCTGTTCCCGTTTCTTTAATAAATTTCTGACTTCATCCTCACTGAGCTTGTTTAACATCTGCAAACGCTCCGATGAGATTTTATATTTTCGTATGATTTTCATGGCTTCGGCATCCTCCGCCATCTGTTTCTGCTCTGCAAGATCTTTTTCCTTTGCCTGTAGCTGTGCTATCTGCTCCCTGACCTTTTTAAGCTGTGAATTGATTCGCTCTACTGACAAAAATAATTCCTCCCTTCGCTAATTCAATCTTCCAAAACCATAAAAATGGCTCTGCCAGTAAGAGGTATTGATTGAGGTGTACTGGATTGGATCGCCGCAATGCACCATCGTACCGTTTCCGCAGTAGATACCAACGTGTGTGACCGGACGCCCTGCGTTGTATGTACCGGTAAAAAAGATAATATCCCCTGCTTTCGCATCTGCCGCTGATACCGGAGTACACTGGTCATAAATGCCCTGTGCTGTGGTTCTTGGCAGGTTGCGAACCCCACTGTTTGAAAATACCCAGCATACAAATCCGGAGCAGTCAAAACTTGCCGGAGCTGTTCCCCCAAATGTATATGGCATTCCCAGATACCTGTTTGCTTCCCGCATAAGTGTCTGCACCGTTGCATCATCATAGGACTCCGGTGGTATCACATTGCCGATTCCTCCTCCGGTGCCGCCCGGTGTTTCCCCATAAATGGTCTGTTCTCCTGCTTCAAAATAAAATAGCGGGTTATAATACTCCCCGTTATACAGACATTCGATATGAAGGTGGCTTCCGGTACTGCTTCCCGTATTTCCGCTTTTACCTATATCGTCACCTTTTTTTACGCTCTGCCCTGCGGACACATTTAAGCTGTCCATGTGGGCATATTTTGTGGTATATCCCTTGCTGTCCGTAATCACCACATAATTCCCATAATAGGAATCGTAAGCCGCTTCCGTAACTGTTCCGTCATGTGCTGCATGTACCATGGTTCCGTTCGGCACTGCTATATCCACGCCCCTGTGAAGCTCCTCGGCTCCTGTGTTTGGATTTTTCCGGAATCCGTAATAACTGCTGATATAGTAATACCAGTAATAATCAACCGGAGAAGCAAAGACCTGTAAGCCGCCTTTTGTCTCCGTATAGGCTCCAAAGATTTCCGTCTGTTCGCTGTCCATGCGTCCAGCAACAATGCTCTCAAGCGGTGTAACGGTAAGCGTGACACGAAGGATTGTAACAGTATATTCCTCTTCGTCCTCATACTCATATTCCTCGGTCTGCACATTGCCATCAGCATCCAGTACAGGATTACCGTCCGCATCTGTTACGGTTCTGGTTCCAGTCTTTGTAACTGTCCTCGTCCTTGTTTCTTCCACTTCCTCTGTTGTAAGGGAATACATGGCATTAAACAGTTCCTGTATTTCATGTTCCACATCCACTGCGGTAAATTCTGTATGCACTGCCGAAAGGTAACTGATGAGCGTATACGGATCATGCCCGATTGCTCCAAGGTTATAATCATACTCATCGTATCCTGGATGATCAGTTTCTATCCGATCAATCTTGTTTTGCAGCTCCATTTCCTTTTCTGTAAAAGATAAATCTGCTGCATCAATCTCTGCCGGAAGGCTAAGATATGTGCTTGCCATCGTTGTTGTCACAGTTCCGGTAAACATGGAACCGCAGCTTGATAATGCCGACATGATCATAATAAGCAGAAGAGCAAAAATACCCACTGTGATAATCAGTGTTTTATTTTTCGTGGCAATCTCCTGTAACTTCTTTGCAATGCCGGTTGCAGCATTGGTTGTCTTTGTAAATATTTCCTTTGCAGTCTTGGCTTCTGCTCCTGCCCTCCTTGCCTTGGCATACTCACGCTTGATACGCTGTTTCTGTAACTGCCTTTGCAATTGCTTTTTCGGACTGTTGCCTTTTAAATGTGGATTTTCACTCAGGAATTTCTCATATTCCAGCTTCATATCCGCTGTGACCTGCTTTTTCTGAAGCCTTTCCAGCCTGTCCTTTTTGCGTTGTGCCTTGCTTTTGCGATGGTATTTCATGTAATGGTACACATCTTCTGCCCGCTGTTCGGTCTTATGTGCGCCCTCCACCGCAGAATTGTCTTTTTCTGTTTCTGCAATCTTACGATGCACAAAATACATATTTTCCGTTTGCAGCTTATGAACCGCAGCTTTTCCGATACCCTCCGGCTTAAATGGCATCTCTACTTCTACCGGGACTACCACATACTTTGCTTTTCCGGTCTGTTCATCAAAGACACGCTTCATCTCATACTGCCTCTTCTTCGGCATCTTATCCTTTGCCTTCTGCAACTTCCGACGGTTCTTTTCCGATTTATCAAAAGCCTTCTGCACTTTTTTGTCTATAAATTCGTCCGCCTGCCCTTGCGAAAATGTGGCATCCTTTGTCTGGAAATCTCCATAATCGTACTGCTTTGCACGCTCTCTGTGTGCGTGTTCTCTCTGCACACGTCTTTTGTGATATTTTCCTTTTTCCTCAGACCGTTGGTAGGTGTCCCTGACATGAACCTTATTTTCAATCGTGCTGTCAGAACCCGTGTCAAAATCTTTTGACTGTTCTTCCCGCATGAAGCTGTTTTCCTTTAAGAATGCCTTTTCCGCTTCGCCTTCTGACTTCTGGACGTTGTGACCAGAAGTGTTCTGTTGCTGTTGCTGTTGCAACTGACGGTAATATTTCTTTTTATTACCCGTTTTTCTCTCTGCTCCAGTTTCCGACTTTTGGACATTGTGACCAGAAGTTACATTTTTTGTATCACTGCCATGGTTTGCATCCCGTGGCAGATTGCTCACAGGCTTCTCATTGACATGAAACTGATTTTCCACTGAAAAGATGTTATCCTGCCTGTGTTCTGTATGCTTTGCTCCAGTCACTTCCTTATCCTTGGAAAACTTCTCTTTTTCAAATGCCTTCGCCGCCTGCTTTTTCTGTCTCTTTTCTGCCATTTACACTGCGTCCTCCTTCTGTACGGATTCCTCCGGCTTGGTATTCATAATTCTGTAGGTCTTGGTGTCTGTCGGATATTTGTCCACGAATGGAATTACGACATTATCAAACAGGATAAGACCACTTCCCGGCTCGGAATTGGTAACATAGGAAAGCTGTTTATCAGAAAGTCCCAGTTTATCCGCTAAGATTGCCTGATCCTTGGCATTCTGGTTTAACAGATACACAAAATCACTATTTCCCAAAATACCCTCAATCTCCTCAGAACGGAGAAAATCGCCCACATTCTGCGTCAAACCTGTCGGAATACCGCCCCATTTTCTGAAACGCTTCCAAATTTCCACGGAATAAATGGCAGTCTGTTTTTCCTTCAGAAGAAGGTGGAACTCATCACAGTAATAACGGGTAGCAATCTTTCGCTCCCTGTTCTGCGACACCCTGTTCCACACCGCATCCTGTACAATCAACATTCCAAGCTCTTTTAACTGGTTGCCCAAATCCCTGATGTCAAAGCACATGATACGGTTGCCGCTGTCCACGTTGGTATGGTGGTTAAAATAATTCTGGGAACCATGCACATACAGCACAAGGCTGTTTGCAATACGCTCTGCTTTCGGATTCTTATGCTTCAAAAGTGCATTGTATAAATCCTCCAGTATCGGCATATTCTCCGGCACCGGATTTTCAAAATATTTATCATAAATATGACGGATACACTCGTCGATGATACCTTTTTCATCGTTCTGCAGTCCGTCCTTGCCACCTGCAATTAGGTCACACAAAGTAATGATAAAATCGGATTTCAGTTTTAATGCTTCCTTATCGCCCTTGTGTGACAACTGGATGTCCATCGGGTTTAAGTAATCTTTGGAATTCGTTGCAAGCTTTACCACCTGTCCATGCAGTGCCGCCACCAGTGCAAAATACTCGCCCTCCGGATCGCAGATGATAATATCGTCCTTCGTGATAAGGAAGCAGCTTAAAATCTCACGCTTTGCGCTGAAACTCTTTCCGCTTCCCGGTGTACCAAGTATGACTCCGTTTGGTGTACGAAGCCTTTTCCTGTCTGCCATGATCATGTTGTTGCTGAGTGCATTTAAGCCGTAATAGATTGCCGGAGCAGGCATAAATAATTCCTGTGTGCAGAATGGTACTAAGATTGCGGTACTCTTAGTGGAAAGGGTACGCTCAATTCCAGTTTCATTGCACCCAATCGGTGCAGATGCCATAAGACCCTGCTCCTGCAAATACTGTAAACATCTGAGGTCACAGTTTGCCTGCTGAATGATACCAGACACCCTCTGCATTAAGCTCTCCAGTTCCCTCCTTGTTCTTCCATAACAGGTAATGAGAAATGTCATGTTGATCATCTTCTGGTTGCTTGTGTTCAGATCGTCCAGAAACTCCAGTGTATCCTTTTCATAAGTCACAATGTCCGTCGGTAAAATATCCATGTCATAGCCGCTTCGTACTGCTTTTTTCTGCTCCTCGATCTTCATCTTCTGGATGTTGGAAATAACTGCTTTTAACTTCTTGATTGCCTTTACCGGATCTTCCGTCTGCATATGCATGGAAATTGTAAGGTTTGCATCAATGTCAAGAAGCTGCTTGATCAACTCGTCCGTAAACTTCGGTGTGATAATATCCAGATAGGATACACAGCCATACATATTTCCCGACTTAAAGCGGTTCGGGTAACGGAAATCAAATCCCGGCGGTGCAATATAGTCCTTGACAGACTTACCGGATTCTGCCAAATCCTTAAATGAAAAACGGAAAGGCTCCATGGTATCCTGATTGAAATATTCATGCAGGATGCGCAGTCTTTCCTTTCCGTCCAGTCCCCTCGCAAGGGTTCCTATGTTGTTTAAGTTTCGTATTACATCTTTTTCAATGTTGTTAAGGCGGCTCTTGGCTTCCTTGTAGCCATTGCTCTCCACACCAAAAATCAGATATTTTGATTTGATGATGCCATTGTTTCCTTTTGCCGCCTGCTTCTTTAACATCTCCGTATATTCTTCACGAATGTCGTTAAAATCATCCTCCTGCCACGGAATGTCAAACTGTTCCGTAAGCATCTGCTCGTTGACCTGCCTGTTGAAAAGCACCAGTTCAAACTTCACAGACGGATCAAAGTAATTGATAAGCTTACTGTACTGTGCCAGTATATCCGCCTGCTCATCCACTTCCAGAAGCGAATAGTTTATATCAAAAAATTCCACCATCTTTGTATAATAACGGTGGCTGACCTGACAGATACCGTCACGGAACATCTTTTCAAAAGTAATCGTCTTTTGTGCGGTAGTCGGCTTTTCTTTCTCATTGCTCTTTCCCGATAAAATATGTTTCAACTGTATAAGACGCTTCTTCTCTGAAAAGGTAAGACCACCGCTTTTGCTGTTATTCCTGCTATTGCCCTTATAACTGCTTTTTCTGCGGCTTTCCGGTTCTGCCTTTTGCTTTTTCTTCAAGATAACGAACCTCCCTTCGTAATTTTTCTTTCTCCTCCAACCGCTTGTATAAATTTTCCGACCGGTATGGTCTTATGCCCGGTGTGAGTATCTTCTGCCGTAGCATAAAATACAAAATCTTCTCCGCCGGAAACCCGTTTTTCTCATACATTGCAAAAAAGAAGAACGGAAGCATTGCTCCCGTCATAAGAAGTGATGCGGCTGATGTTCCGATCAATCCCTTGGTTAAAAAATACAAGGGTATCCCGGCTACTGCCGCACCGCTGAAACAGATAATCTGTCTCTTTGTTAAATTCAGTGCCACTTTTGTCTTGATACCGGACAAATCCTTTGGCACCTGCACGGATATTGCCATATCGTTCCTCCCTTAGTGTGCATTCCAGATAGATTTCGATAATGAACCAGTCTTAAAAAGTGAAAAGCATAAAATAACGGTATATGCTGCCACCGACCAGAGTGCCGTATGCAGGTTGTCGGATACTGCCACACCCGCCACCAGCACCGCATAGATAGCTACACACACCATCATGAAAAATCCCTGAAATGCAAGGGCACAAAGTCCCTTAAAATAATTGGTTCCTATCGTTCCCCATTCCCGGTTGGTTACGGTTGCACAGGGAACGGGTGCTACTGATACATAAAGGTATATTTCAATCATTCGCCCATATAAAATGACGGTGATGAGGACGGACATGATTTTCATACATAAACTGACGATCATGGTCTCCATCCCCAGTCCTAACAGCTCGCCTATGCTCATCTCCGAAAACTGGTCATTGAACATCGTCTGCAGCGTGTCTGTCACATCAATGCTGGTTTCCCCGCTGATTGCTGCCGCTGCGGAATTGACGATGTGGCTTCCCACATCAAATACAGCCATGACAATATCAAAGGTCTTGCTTAAGAGCATGACTGCAATACACGCTTTCATAAAAAAACGGATAAAGATCGCTGTATTGAAGTCATGCAGGTTATTCTTGTCAATGACCATAGAAATAAGCTCGTAGACGAGTACAAAACTGATGATCATGCCCGCTATGGGGATCATCACGTTATCGGACAGGGTTTTTATCATGTCAAAAATACCGGAGTTCCAAGTGCTGGGAGTTTTGCTGACCTCCCCTGCAATCGTGCCTACCTTGTCATTGACATCGGTAAACATGGTTTCAAAGTTTGTCAGCACCCATCCCTGCAACAGTTCCTTTATGAATTCAGTAATCTTATCAATGATCCCGCCCATGAATTATGAGAACAGTGTGGTAAGCTGTGGAATTACCGTCTGTGCCACAATGATGATGCCACCGCCACTCATAAGCTGCTTGATCCCCTGTGATTTTGCACCCGGATTATCGTTACCATACCCTTCCAGAAGGTTGATAACACCCCATACACCGACACCTGCTCCGATAGCGGTTACTACTGTTTTAAGTCCTGTTACTGATGTTGTAAAAAAGCTCATTATTCGTCTCCTTTTTCTAAAAAAATAAAAGGAAGCCTTGTGTATATTTTTTTCTACATCAAAGCTCCCTGTGTACTGGTTCCCTATTCAGTTGTTCCACTTCTGGACGTTGTGACCAGAAGTTACTCGGCAATTTCCCCGACATCACATACCTCGTCCACCACATCATTCCTCTTAAAGCGGAGTCTGTTGCGGTTCTTAACGTATTTTTCAATGTCAAACTCATTCTTTTTGTCATAATCGGATAACAGCGGGTACTGCTTATGCTTCGTTATATCAAATTTATCTGAGAAAAATGGTCTTACACCTCTAAGCTGCATGATACACTTACTGCCATCCATGACCGCAATCTCGTCCTGACTCATTAACTCTTTTCCGGTCTTTTGGTAATTCAGACCGTAAGACTGGCTCGTACCTCTCGTATCTGAAGTATTGTAAAGATCAATCGTTTCTTTTCCAAGGATTTCTGCCAAGTCTTTCAGAGTATCTTTCTCTTTTCCTCCCAAAAACAGGGTTGTGTCGCAGTTTCCTTCAATGGTCGATGCGTTGTCCTTATACAGAGCTTTTAGCTGTGACTTTGACTGCAAAATAATAGAAGCTGATATTTCCCGGCTACGGATAGTAGCAATCAGCTTCTCAAACTGTGGAATCTGCCCGATGTTCGCAAACTCGTCCAGTAAGCATCGGACGTGGATCGGCAGTCTCCCGTTATATACATCATCTGCCTTGTCACAAAGCAGATTGAATAACTGCGAATACATGATACTTACAATGAAATTGAATGTCGCATCGGTATCGGAGATAATGACAAACAGTGCTGTCTTTTTCTCCCCCAGTGTATCAAGTTCCAGTTCATCATAAGCAGTCAGGTCACGCAGCTCCTTGATGTCAAATGGTGCCAACCTTGCACCACAGCTAATCAGAATAGATTTTGCTGTCTTTCCTGCGGCAAGTTTATACTTCTTATACTGCCTTACCGCAAAATGGTTCGGGTTCTTCTGCTCCAGCTCCTCAAACAGCAGGTCAACCGCATTTTTGAAGTCCTCATCATCTTCCCTTGCTTCACTGGCATCCACCAGATCAATCAGCATGGAAAAATTCTGTTCTTCCTCCGGTGCTTCGTACCAGATATATGCGATCAGTGCCGTGTAATAGAGCTTTTCGGCTTTCACCCAGAAATCCTCAGAGGCTTGCTGTCCTTCCCCTTTGGTATTTACAATGATTGTGTTTACGAGTTTCAGAATGTCCTTTTCACTCCGGATGTAAGCGAAAGGATTGTAATGCATTGATTTTGCAAAGTTAATGGTATTCAGCACTTTGATCCGGTAATGATTCCGATAGAGCATTTTGCCGCATTCGACTAAAACTGTGCCTTTCGGATCAGTCACCACATAGGAACTGTGCATCTGCATAAGGTTCGGCTTCACAAAAAAGCGTGTCTTACCGGAACCGGAACCGCCGATCACAAGAATGTTTTTATTTCTTGCATACTTTGCTTTCTTTGGTCTGCCAGACATCGTAAGACACTCCGTTGCCGTTAAAAGCACGTTGTTTTCAAATACCGGATCGACATAAGGCTCTATGTCCTTGGCAGTTCCCCACCTAGCCGAACCGTATTCTACTCCCTGCCGGAATTTCTTCGCATTTTTCGCTTTATAGTATACCACCATACGCAAGGTAATTCCACACCCTATACCAACAATGAAATCCCTTGGCATAAAACTTGGAAACGGATTATGGAATGCATTTCCCATCCCATTTACTGTGTCCAATGCTTTCTGTAATGCGTTATCCCCTGCCTGCTGTCCATACAGCCATGAAACCTTATCAAAAACATATCCAAATATCACATAGGGAGCGCATTTGAGGGCAAGCTGTTTTCCATTTACCCCTCTGCACTTTTCTTTCAGGGTTTTGGGGATTGACTGCAAATCCTTTACAATCCCGTCAATGACCTTGCTTATAGGCTCTGTCCCCTGTCCTTATTTTTCTCTCTGCTCCGCTCCCTGTTCTTGTCCTGTGCGATCATCTTCTGAAGTCCTTTCAGTTTCTGCCGTAATGACGGACGCTGCTGCTTTTTCTCATTAACTTTTACAAATTCCTTGAACGCCTGTGCAATCACATCGGCATCCTTACCCTTAAAAAATACAAGGTATTTTGGCGGCTCCGTGGTCTTATCCCGCTTCACAGCGAAATCTACATTGTACTTTCTCGCCACACGCTCAAAAGCCTTAATGTTATCATCCGTGACCTCTATGGACTTTGCACCCGCCCCCTGACCGACCAGCTTTTTCACCGGTATTTTCCCGTGGGAAGGCTCTTTATGCTTCTGATGCTCCAGATACATCTTCATCGCCTTCTGGAGAACACTTGCGGTCAGTTTGGATGTCTTGATTGCAAGGGCAATCGTTTTTTGTGTTGTTTCCTCCTGCACGGTGTACCTCCTTCCTTATCTGCACCGATTGGATTCAGGGTGGAACCAACAGCCTGTGAAGCTGTGTTTTCATCGCCATACTTACTGTTTCTCCCCTTCCTCAAGGTCTTTATCCCACCAGTTCAATTCTTCCTCATAAAAATCATCAAATGTATCAGCAGGAATACTATCTTTTTGCTTTTTCGCCTTCATAATGTTTCTTGCTATCTTTGCCACAATTACCACTGCAATAGTAGCAAGCAGCAATTTCTTCACATCTTTTCTATTCATTTCTTTTTCCTTTCCACTTCTGGACGCTGTGACCAGAAGTTGTTGCAATAAAAAAAGCAGATACAAAATCTTTCAATCTCATATCTGCCTTAACGCTGTATTTTATGATATTCCTAACTTGAAAATCGTGTACATCTTTGCCCCAATCAGATTATTTTCTACCCAAACATCATCGAGTAACAAACAATGTGACAGCACTTCCAGATCATCCATGTTTATAAGACGCTGAACAACTGTATTTGTATTCTCCGGTATTTTATGAGCTTCCATTGCAATATCCCGCCTTGCTTCCCTGCAATACTTATACAATCCCAAGATATACTGATTTGACAGGATAAAACCAAACGCATCATTATTCAGATACACCATTTTATGCTTTTCCCACTCCTCCGGCAATGAAAAATAGCACTTTGCTGTTTCGATATAGCAGTCTCCCTCATAAGTAGGCTTCATCTTCCTTTCCTGCCGGAGCATCTGATGATAAATCTTTTCCCGGTCAAATATACTTCTTGCTCTGGTAAAATCCGGTGTCCTTCCACGCATAAAAGTGTAAACATTGTTGATCACAGTTTTTCCTGCCAAAGACTTATAATTTCCTACCCTGTGAAGATACTGCAATACCTGTGTCAGTTTCTCTTTAGAAGTAATCTCTTGGTAATTATCTGTATCAATCTCCATTTGTTCAAAGGATAATGGTGTGCTTCCTTTTTTGATTTCACGCTCCATGATACGCTTGGTGTCTCTCATTGATTCCATATCAGTTCCTTTCCACTTCTGGACGCTGTGACCAGAAGTTACAAAATAAGCAGGTATAAAAACTTTCATTTCATACCTGCTCCTGTTCAGCAAGAAATTCTCTTCCCTGCAAGTTCCATTATGATATTGATTATTTCCCTAATGATTGCAATAATTTTTATTACAAGGACAATCACTCCGATCATACCACCTACGATTGCATCCAGTGCCAACACTCCTATGCTTCCCGCAATCCCAAAATTACGAGGTATCAAAAGTACAAGCATCTTTTGTATGCCGAATGGAAATCCACTCATAATCCAGAACTGAAACCAGTTCATACCGTTTTCTCCAAGACATATCCAGTAACACATATCCAGCCATATCACTATAAATGCCATTGGCAAAATCACCTTAAACAATACCCTTTTCATGCCATCCTCCTCCGTACATATCATGTTGCACTTCCTGCTGATAGAAATGATTTATCGTAGACGGTGCATTATACAGTGCCGTAATCATATACGCTTTTATATTTGTGATTTTTGTGGTCGTATTCTGCATACAGTCAATCACATACTCCAAATGACTACCGTTCAGCTTCAAAAATCTTGACTTCACAAGCTCATACGGATAATCTTCCCCTGCAATTCTCACGGTATTATGATTTACACATACAACCTCACAGATCACCTGAAACAATTCATCATAAAGCTCACATTTTCCATAATCATCATATTTCATATGGTGGTCATAGTCGATATTGTCTTTAATCAAATTTATGTAGGACTGTGCATCATCCATCACACCAATCACATCATCTTGTGACTTTTCTGTCGCAGATTGATTGATAGGATTGGTATAACTCACCTCAGTCTGGTTATAGTTAGTCTGATTATAGTTAGTATAATTAGGGGCAATTTTTTTTACCTCTTGAGGTTCAATTTCTTTACTTCCAGAGGTAAAATTCTTTTTCTTCTTGAAGTCAATTTTTTTTACCTCCTGAAGTTCAGTTTCTTTACTTGCAGAAGTAAAATTCTTTTCCTTCTTGAAGTAAAGATTTTTTACTTCTGTGGATTTATCAGCATTTTCAGGCTTTTTTTCCTCCTGTGCTTCTGCTATTGTCGAAAAGTTTTTCACATAAATAATATCCGGCTTTCCTAATCCTCTACGTACTTTCTCAATCAGACCAATCCCAGAATCCGAATCCAGTTCCTTTATAATTTTTATACATGTAGGCTTGGAACACCCCAAATCCTCCATGATATTGTCTATCGTATAAATAATATATGCCCTGTTCATATCATCCATCCAGCCATTCTTCATAGAAAGAGACATTCTATCAAGCATTAAGCCATAGAGGAGCCTAGCATCACTGCTAAGTCCCCTATAACGCTCGTCCTTTATCAGCAGGCGTGGAACACGATAGAATGAGAACTGTTCCGCTTCTATTCCGTAATAATAATCTAGCTGCAAACTTTCTCCCATTCTCACATCCTCCTTCCTACTGTGTCTTCTTCCATTTATCTAATAGCTGAAATATTATTTTTTCAATGTCATCCGTGCTGTATGTATCCGGAAAATAACTGTTAATGCGGTCATTTTTTATAATGACTTTACGCTCTGCCGGCTTTTCTTTCTCCAGAAGCAGACGAACCATTGGAAAAGTCAGCTCTCCTTTTTTTTCACTTTCCTTTAGCATAGCACTCTGCTGTTTTGTCAAGACAACATTGGTATCCTGTATGGCAACCAATACCCATTGCTGTGCATCCTTGGACAAAAATGAGATGTCCACAGCCTGCATAATACCTATCTTTCCCAAATCCACCATATCAAGCAACGGTTCTAATAATCGTGAAATCCATATATACCTTTGGACAGTCTTTGCACTTTCTCCTGCGATTTCTCCTAGTTCTTCAAGTGAAAGTCCGCCTGTCCTGCTTCCCTGATGCTTCATAGCATCATATTTCATACGATATGCCTTTGCTTTCTCACTTGGCAGAATATCTTCTCTTTGGATATTGCTGTCCACCATGATAATCGTAGCTTCATCGTCCGTATAATCCCGGATAAACATCGGCATTGTTTCAAGTCCTACAAGCTCACACGCATGTTTTCTTCGGTGTCCCGCAATAATTTCATAGCCGCCCTCAGATCTTGGTCTTGCAATACCCGGCATCAACACACCATGCTCTCTGACACTCTCCATAGTTTCCTGCATTTTTTCATCGTTCAGCACCTTAAATGGGTGTCCCTTGAACTCATGCAATTCTGATAATGCAATTTCCTGTACCTGCTCTGTTCCTGCCTGTGGCTGTTCTGCTCCGAATAAATCATCGAAGCTGTTCAGTTTTACCTTTGCGGCACTTCCTGCCTTATTCATCTGCAAGCACCTCCTCTGTCAATGACTGATAGGCACTTGCTACTTTTCCGTTAGGATCATGCTCATATATGCTAACACCCTCCGCAGAAATCTCCGCAGCTCTTACCGACATCGGAATGCTGTTTTCAAATATTCTTACTTTGCTACCATAATTCTCTACAACCAACGCACTGATGTCTTTTGCATAATTGGTTCTGTTATCTACCATAGTAAGCAGAATACCTTCAATCTCCAGTTTCGGATTGATCTGCCTTTTTACCTTTCCTATGGTCTTAATAAGCTGTTCCAGACCTTTTACCGGAAGATACGCCGCCTGCACAGGAATAAGGATACTGTCAGCACTTGCAAAGGCATTTATGGTAATCATGCCAAGCGAAGGCATACAATCAATCAAAATGTAATCATATCTGTCTTTCTGCTGTTCTATGTAGGTACGAAGCACAAGCTCCCTGCTCATGACATTTACCAGTGATACTTCCAGTCCCGATAACTCTATATTGCCCGGCATAAGGTCTACACCCTCGTCATGCTTCAATATACCATAATCCGGCTCCATATCTTCTTCATTGATGATATTTGCCATAACGGTTGCAAGAGATACATCCAGCTTATCTGGCTCCTGAAAACCTAAACTTGCTGTTAGACTACCCTGTGCATCTGCATCAATAAGAAGCACTCGCTTCCCCTGTTTTGCCAGTCCTATTCCTAAATTACTTGTTGTGGTAGTCTTTCCGACTCCGCCTTTCTGGTTTCCGATTACTATAACTCTACACATGATGAAATTCCTCCAACTTCTACTATTTTTCTTTTATGTTTCTCTTTTTTACTTCCACATAAGATCTGTAATATTTATCTGTTCCTTTATTGGGATAGAGGTCAGATAGCTCCAAAACCTCTATCTTCGGATGTCTCTGCATGATTTTCTTGAACCATGCAATATCATTCCTTGTTCCCATCAATCGAATCTTTAACATCAATCATTTCCTCCAAACATTGCATACAAGTTTTTATTGTATGTGGCATACTCTGGATACCGAATCTGTATTGCCTGCCAGAAATATGGTGCATAACAACAGCAGAACAAATCCTCCACTGAATATCTCCGGCACTCGTCCACCTGTTCCTCTGTGTTTTGTTCATCATCCACGCTCGGTGTACCATTGCAATACAGATTAAATGCCATTCTGACAACCTTTGCACTTCCACTGGTCTGCCAGCCCTCATGCAGGCACTCCGGTTTTACACATCCAGTCTTGAAATTGTAAATTCTATCCACATTTCTTCGTGTATCTTCGTTCATTCCAAGGCAATAGCAAAGTGCCTTATGGTATACATCTGCTTCTCTGACTTTCTGGATTTTTTCATAGTAGAATTTCTCATGTGCCTCACTAATAAAACTAATACTTCTTTTTTTTGCTCCTAACGCTGTACTTGTCATTATGAATGACCTCCTTTATAATAGGTTTATCAAGTAACAAGAAAAGGACATCCCTTTTTTCAAGAAATGTCCCTTATTTGCAAATCTGCTACATTATTCAATTACTAATAGTTTTGTGTAGAACCATCAGCCTAGCAAATACGCCATTTCCTTGATATGGTTCTATTCTATCAATGGCAGGTGCCATGGCTGCGCCCATGTTCATAGCATCTTTTATGCCATAATCTACAACAA
>CAVABC010000033.1:0-29432 GCA_963586665.1 Acutalibacteraceae bacterium | reverse complement strand
TGCCGTCTCCAGCTAAGTTTATTATGCATGGGTGCGTCAAACGCGCTTTTTACTTCATTTAAACTTGATAGATTACAAGCTTGAACGAGCCGCGCCCATGCAACCTTTAGCTGTCAAACGGCATGTAACTCCCACACGACACGTCATAGATCAAGCGTATGACACAGGCGAACACCACGGTGTAAGTGTACAGCTGTCGAATGAACATAAATAATCAAAGGAGCCTAAAATCGATACCAATAAATTAGCATTCCAAACCAGTTCCGACCGAGCCAGTCACGCACTCCCATACTCCGGGCGGCTCACTCAAAAATAAATGGTCAGGTTTATTCGCGCATCCACACCTGCATTTCGCCCGTTTTACGGTTGCCCCAATAGCAATATGGCACTGCCTTAAGCTGCACATCATCATACTGTGGCTGGTTTACTGCATACAGGCAGTCATCATCCCATGCTGACTCTATGCACCGCTTTCCTTTAAGTCCGATCACACTGCTGCCGCCCAATACATCAGCCTCATAATGTTCCTCCAGCGACTGACATGGATCGACCTTTATCGCAGAAAGATTTGCTCCGTTATCCACTTCCTCTATGCAATATACAAGTGGTCCTTTCATAATGGCAGTCTTTCCGGCATCTGCCCTTACCTTTGGATTTGCATGGACAAATACTGCCGGAGCGTCAAAGTTTATCTCAAGTGTACTTTCTTCACATCCCTTTGGCAGTTTGACCTTCATATAGCCCTTTTCGATATATTTATCAGCATCACTTATGTGCTTTTCGCCATTATCGCCACATGTAACAGCGAAGTTCTTTGCATAGCCCGGTATCCTGAATGCCAGTACGATATCTTTCTCCTGCTTGTTGTCATTACTGCTTTTTGCCTTAGTTATGGAAAATGTCATATGATTTTCCCATGGAAAGTTGCCCTTCATGCTGATGTCATATTCGTTTCCGCCTATGGTAATATGGGTATCATTTGCCACGTACAGGTTTACATATATCTCATTATCCTCCTGAAAATACACATACTGCCCCAACGATGCAAGTGTCCTTGTGATATTCGGAGGGCAGCACGCCACGCCAAACCACTTCTGACGCACCGGTTTTACATGCTCCTTTGAGGTGCGTGGAATACAGTTTGCAGGCCATACCTCGAGCGGATTTACATAGAAAAAGCTCTTTCCGTCCATGGCAATGCCCGACAAAAGTGTGTTGTAAAGTGCTCTCTCCACCACATCCATATATGATGCATCTTTTTTGATATCAGCCATACGTTTTCCAAACATGGCAAGTGCTATTGTCGCACAGGTTTCCGAATAGTTGCAGTCATTTGGCAGATCATAGTCTGTAGTAAAACGTTCCAGTATACCCGATGAACCGACGCTTCCTGTGATATACATGCGTTTGTGTACCATGTTGTCCCAAAGTCTGTCGCACGCCTCAAGCAGTCCGTCGTCATCACATTCGCAAGCAATGTCAGCCATGGCTGTATACATATAATTTGCCCTGACCGCATGCCCTTCGGCAGTCTTCTGCTCCCTGACAGGCCTATCCGACTGCGAATATTTCGTGTCATAATTATCAAATTCAGGGAAGATCAGCTTATGTTTTCTCTGTTTTACCTCTTTAAGGAAATAGTTTTCTCCGACACCTCTTGCATCAATAAAATACTTTGCCTGCTCAAGGTATCGTCTGTTTCCGGTCACACGGTACAGCTTCACCAGTGCAAGCTCTATCTCCTGATGTCCCGGATAACCGTGTATCTGTCCCTGTTTGTTTCCAAAAGTATCACAGATCAGATCAGCAAAACTGCTTACTATATCAAGAAACCTACGCTTTCCAGTAGATTCATAGTAAGCCACCGCAGCCTCTATCATATGTCCTGCCGTATACAGCTCATGCCCCTCCATGAGATTTGTCCATCTTTTTCCCGGCTCCTTTATCGTAAAATATGTATTGATGTATCCATCCGGCTGCTGTGCTCTGCCGATCAGCTCGATAGTCTCGTCTGCCAGCTTCTCAAGCTGTGCATCCCTGCCATAGCTTAATGCAAAGCCAACTGCTTCAAGCCATTTTGCCACATCGGTGTCCTGAAATACAGCACCCTGAAATTCTCCTTCGCTCTCTCCTGCCGCTATTTTAAAATTCTCTATGCAGTGACTTGTTTCGACATCCTCGAGCCTGTCATTTAAAATTTCCCACTGATATGGGATTATCACATCCTTTACAAGATGGATGTATTTATTCCAAAACCCATCTGTGATTTTGATATCTTTAAGCGGAATGCTTGAATTTGCATGTTTTTTCATCTATATCGCCCTCCTAGTTAAACGTTTAAATTCAATTTTAAAAAAAGGGAAAGTCTCGCTTTCCCAACTTTCCCCATTATTTTATTATGTCATATGTACTATGTCAATGGATTTTCATTAAATCGTTTAACTTCGTGTAATATTGCTAGTTAAATCGTTTAAAATTTGTGTATAATTACGATATGGAGAATTTATATAACCAGTTATTTTTAACTGATTTTTTTAACCGATCTGCGAACCTTAAGCTCTCCTGCTACCGGAATTTCGAGCTTTTCAAGTTCTTCTTTTAATTTTGCAATATCAATATCAGTCTGTGAAACCGCTCCATTTTCTCCCAATATCTCCACGGATTCGATCTGCGCGATAATTCGGAGTGCCGTCTGATAACCAATCTCCTCAAGCGGTATGCTCATAGTCGTAAGCGGTGGATTCATATAGCGTGAAAGCTCTCTGTCATCATATCCCACCACCGAAATATCATCTCCCGGCACCAGTCCTTCTTCCTCAAGACGGCTGTATACACCGCCTGCCATGATATCATTCATGCAAAAGATTGCCGTCACATTCTGATCCAGCAGCTCATCCGTCTTTTCAAAACCGCTTTCCCTGGTCCAATCTCCCTCTACAACCAATTTATCATCATACTCAATCCCAGTTTCCTTCAAAGCTTTCTTATACCCTGACATACGATTGTTTGTATGGATACTATCATGCTTTCCTGCTATCACACCGATCCTGCTGTGTCCTTGTGATATAACATATTTTACCAGCTCATATGCACCTGTCTCATCATCCACAAATACTGACGGATATCTGTCCGACTCTATGTAACCATATGACATGACAACCGGCACCGGCAGATTATCCGGAATACAGCTAAGCTCCCTCTCATGCGCTGTAACATATATGATACCATCCACCTGCTTTGCTATTATCTGCTGTAACTGACACTCGGCAAGCTTGTAAAAATCTTCATTATTATAATATGCATCACCAAACTTCTCATAAAGTCTCAGATTTGTAAAAACAATATTGTACCCCTTCTCCTCGCAACACTTTGTGATACCATCAAGGATGCCCGGTGCGCAGAAAACCGTGATATCCTCAACTATGATACCAAGTGTCTTCGTTCTTTTGCTCTTTAGATTCTTGGCTACGGCATTCGGAGTGTAATTCAGCCGTTCTATTGCATCCATTACCTGTCTGCGTGTAGCCTCGCTCACATTCTGCTTGCCATTTATAACATTTGAGACAGTGGCAATTGAAACGTTACACTGCTTTGCCACATCTTTGATTGTAACCATATGATTGACCCCTTTTCTACACTATAGATTATCTGCAACTGTTCATTATCTTCACAGTTACGATCATACACTAATCGTGTCAAACGTTTTACTAAATATATGGTAACTAAAAATGTAAAATAAATCAATCGTTTTATCTAAGTAAAAATGCACAAAACTTTGTAGTTTTATTTGTTGAAAAGATATGAATACTTGTCCATCCTTTCCCTGCTTATACCCTATACTGTCTATCTCACGGGGTGATGAATTGCACGAATCATTAAAGAATGAGTTCCCCCTTATTCATATCATGTACTTTTATGCCGATATAATATATGAAACCATAATGGGAAAGGATTCCCACACAAATTAACACCAAGGAGGGATTTTAAAATGAGTTTAAATTCAGTTTCAAGTGTTGTTTCAGCAATTGCTGCACAGTCTACAGCTTCAACTCAGACTGAAAAAAAGGAGCCTAAGTCAGACAGTACCGCTTCTTCAAATAGTTTCAGCGATACAGCAGCTGTATACGAGAAATCAGACAGTACTTCTTCAAATGACAGCGTAAAGATGAACAATTCAACAGATCGTTCTGCTATCGTTCAGGCATTAAAGGATGATGCCGAGCAGAGAAAACAGCAGCTTATTGATATTGTGCGCAAGTCAATGAGTGGTCAGGCAAGTACCTGGAACAAGTCACAGGGACTTAAGAGTCTTTTTGAGAACCTCACTGTTGACGCTGACACTATCGCTCAGGCAAATAAAGACATCGCTGCTGATGGCTATTGGGGAGTAGATCAGACATCTGATCGTATTCTTGATTTCGCAAAGGCTCTTTCAGGTGGAGATTCAAGCAAGGCAGACGAGCTTCTTGAAGCATTCAAAAAAGGCTACAAACAGGCTACAGGAGCATGGGGAGATGAGCTTCCTTCTCTCTGCAAGGATACATATGATGCCGTAGTCAAGAAATTTGATGAGTGGAAGAACGGCACACAGACTGATTCTACACAGGCATAGACACGCAGGCAAGACTATATTGATACGCAAAAAGATGGCACATACCATTATCCAAAATGATATGCACCATCTTTTTTTATAATTTCTATTTTAGAACCTTTATTTTAGCAACTTATTTTAATAGTTTTCTTATAGGCTTAACACTTCTGCACCTATTCATATATAGTGCAGTATTATTTTCCGGCTCTTCTTCCATATACAAACGTTGAAAAATAAATAACCGATGCTATTATAACGATCATAGGTCCGGTTGCCACATTTGTGTAATATGACACTGCCAGTCCCACTATTCCCGAAAATACCGAGAACAGCACTGAAAAAAGATGATATTCTCTCATATTTGACGAAATATTTCTTGATGATGCCGCTGGGAGTATGAGCAATGCATTTATTATAAGTATTCCTATCCATTTGATAGAAAGCATGACTATCAGTGCCACAAGCACAGCAAACAGGTTATCCATAAGTCTTACATGAATTCCCTTGCTTTTTGCCACAGTTCTGTGGATACATATGGCATTGAGCTTATTAAAACCAAATATCCAGAATATAATTGTCACTACAAATATCGCTACCAGATATATGATCTCCTTATGGGTGATGCTAAGCACATCTCCCACCAGTATGCTCGAGTATTTGCTGAAATTGCCGCCCTTTGACAGTATCGCAAGACCTATAGCCACAGAGCATGATGAAAATACAGATATGATCGTATCCGTTGATGCCGTATTCATACTGCCTATCTTGTTAAGCAGTAACGCAAATATTATCGCAAATATGACCATCGATACCGATGTATCTGCCATGCCACAGACTACTCCGACAGCTATTCCTGTCAGTGCTGAATGTCCGAGTGCATCGGAAAAATATGCCATTTTCTTGTTTACGATCATGGTTCCCATGATGCCGAAAAGTGGTGTTATTATAAGCACTGCTATGAGTGCATTTCTCATAAAATCATAATCTAACCAGGAGGTAAAACTCATTTTTCGTCCTCCTCTCTTACCCAGGATTCCTCTCCTGTGTAAAATATTTTTTCAAATTCCTTGCTCTCGTACACTTCTTTTACAGTTCCCTGCTTTACGACAGTTTTATCAAGAAGCACTACGTGATCTGCATATTTTGCCACATAGTCCAGATCATGTGATATGAGTATGATCGCAAGGTCATAATTCTTTTTCAGGTAATCCATGGTCTTGTAGAAAAGCTCCATACCATTCTGATCTATTCCGGAAACAGGCTCATCCAAAAGAAGCAGATTCGGTTCATCCATTATCGCCATTGAAAGCAGTACTCTCTGAAGCTGTCCGCCTGACAGGTTACACACCTGTTTATCTATCAGGTCTTCAGCCTCAAAAATTTCCAGATTTTCCCGTATCTTCTGCTCTATTTTCTTACTCTTTGGCAAAAATACAGGATAATTGTACTGATAGCTTGCGATCAGGTCATACACACTGACCGGTGTATTTTTCTCTATATTGATGGACTGTGGTACATAGCCGATCTTCAGCTTTGCCATGTGTCCATCCTTTGTGTCCTTGAACTCGATAGTTCCCATATGTGGGATATCGCCGAGTATCGCCTTTATCAGCGTGGATTTGCCGGCACCGTTCTGTCCTATTATTACATTGAACGAACCGCAGTGTATGTGCATGTTTACATCATGCAATGCAATCTGATCTGCAAACTGCACACCCAGATTATTAATTTTTATGCAATGAAAGCCACATGGCTCTATAATTTTTCGCATGTTTTCTCCGTATATCAACTATTTTATAACTGTTCAATTCTTCATATTTCTGTACTGAACAGTTATACTAATTCTTATTTTGCCCTATGATTATTTCATGTACACATATTACATGAAATTAATTCTACATCAAATTGTTTTTCCATGTAAACAGATTAAGATTACCATATTAAAATTAACTAAAAGTAACTACTTCCTATAAACGCTACCTTGAAAAAGCATTTCTGATAAGCTCTATATTCTTCTCCATGCCGTTTATATAGCTATCCTTATCATAATCACCACGGTTTAAAGGATCGATATAGACTACATTTACATCAGTCTCACGCGACACGGTATCACCCATGTCTTTTCCGTAGAGTTCTTCGGCAAGGATCACAGATACACCATCATTATTTATGGCATTTATCACATCCCTGACCTCTCCGGCACTGACAGAACGCTCCTCATCAAGATCCATGAGATAGCATACATTCATCCCGAGATCATCTGCCACATATGCATATGCCTCATGGAAAATGATTATATCTTTTCCTGCGGTAAGCTCCTTTAATGACTGTTGCTCTTCCTCTAATTTTGCAAGCTTTCCGTCATATTCTTTTGCATTTGCATCGTACTGGTCAGCGTGTGTTGGATCTGCTTTGGCAAGCTCCTCTGCTATTGTCGATACCATGGTGCGGTATCTGCTCACACTCATCCATGCATGCGCATTTTCGTCCCCATGGTCATGATCGTGACCATCTGCTTCCTCACTATCCTCATCATGATCGTGGTCGTGATTATCTGTTTCCTCGTTATCAGCATCATGATCGTGGTCATGTTCATCTGTCTCTTCACTGTCTACATCATGATCGTGGTCATGTCCGTCTGTTTCTTCACTGTCAATATCATCCTCTGCAAGAAGTGACACTTTCTCACACGCTTCCACAACATCAAGTTTTGGATATGCTGCGGCAACATCCGACATAAATGTCTCTATCCCGCCACCATTGATGATAAACATATCTGCTGTGGATAAGAGCTTCATATCCTCCGGTGTGAGCTGAAAATCATGCAGGCAGCCGGTCTGAGGCTCACTTAGATTTTCAAGTTTCACACCATCCACACCATCTGTTATGTTAAGCGCAGCTATATACATGGGATAAAATGACGTTACCACTGTAAACTGATCACTTTCTCCGTCAGCAGTCTTATCTGTTGCACGCTCATATGCCATTACCGAAAGTGTGCACACAATTATGATACACAAAAACATAATGGCTACAAATCTGCATTTACTTTTCATATATTATACATTCGTCTGTTACTGTCTACCCATTTCGATATAAACAGTAACATTCACCTTTCTTTGCATATTAGTTGCTACTAATTTCATTTTTTTGTAACTGTTCAGTACCTTCACAGTTGCGACATTTTTTTCTTATTACCTTTTGTGTTTTTCCTGCTCTTAGCTTTCTCTCTACGCGCTTTTGTCTTTTTAGCAACAGGCTTTCCGGTCTTTTTCCAGCGTTCCTTTTTTGCCGGCTCTCCATCTGAACCAGTTCCACTAACCGGCTCTCCACCAGCCTTACGCATAGCCTGCGCTCTTGCCGCCTCTTTCTTTGCCTCGCGCTTTGCCTCTTCCTCCTGCTTCATCGCAAGAAGTGTCTCCTTGTCAAATACGAGTGAATCTATAAGATCCCAGATTTCGTCCCTGCCCTCTTTAGACATTGACGAAAACTGTATGACTACCGTGCCCGGCTCCACATTAAGCACTTCCTTAATGGTCTTTACATGGGCTGTGATCTGGCTTTTTTTCAATTTATCTGATTTCGTGGCAATGATGATCGGTGCAAAACCCTGATTTACCATCCAGTCATACATCATGATATCATTGTCCGATGGCTCATGCCTTATATCTATCAGGAGAAAAACCGCCTGAAGCTTCTTTGAGGTGTGCAGATAATTCTCGATCATCTGTCCCCATTTTGCTTTTATCTCCACATTTGCATTGGCATAGCCATATCCCGGCAGATCGACCAGATACATTGCGTCATTTACATTGTAAAAATTGATGGTCTGTGTCTTGCCGGGCTGTGAAGAGATCCTGGCAAGTGATTTTCTGTTCATAAGGGCATTGATAAGTGAGGATTTACCGACATTTGATTTGCCGGCAAAAGCCACCTCGTTGTACTCATTGTCAGGGATCGTGCTTGTGATACCGCACACAGTCTCTAAGTTTACACTTTTAATTACCATAATCTCTTCCTCTTCTAATACTGCATATTTCTGTAATTAATTATTACATTATATCAATAATACTGTTTTATACTATATTTATGCCACAACTGTTTCACATTACATCTACACAAATGCGATCTTCTCCACCTGTGCGAATTTCTCAACCGGCACGATCTCCATGCCGTCTGTTATCTCCTTTGAAATCTCCTCGAGATCCTTTTCATTATCTTTTGGAATACATACTGTTTTTATTCCGATATTTTTCGCTGCAAGCAGCTTTTCCTTTAATCCTCCTATCGGAAGCACCCTGCCTCGCAGTGTTATCTCTCCGGTCATCGCCACATCAGCTCTGACAGGCTTTTCTATTATGGCAGAAAGCATAGCTGTTGCCATGGTTATTCCTGCTGATGGACCATCCTTTGGTACAGCTCCCTCCGGAATATGTATGTGAATGTCATGCTTTGTGTAAAAATCAGGCTCAATTCCATAATTGCCGCTTATAGAGCGGATATAGCTGAGTCCCGCCTGCGCAGACTCTTTCATGACATCTCCGAGCTTTCCGGTAAGTGCAAGCTCGCCCTTGCCCGGAAGTACATTAACTTCTACTTCTAAAGTGACACCTCCAACACTTGTCCATGCCAGTCCCCTTACGATTCCGACATCAGCCTTGTCATTTTTCTTCTCCGGGCTGTACTTTGGATTGCCAAGATATGACTTTAAGTTGGTCTTTGTGATCTTTACAGCAGTCTCCTTACCCTGATAGATTTCTCTGGCAGCCTTGCGGCATACCTTACCGAGTGTTCTCTCAAGGCTTCTTACGCCTGCCTCTCTGGTGTAAAATCTTATAATATCCTTTAATGCACTGTCCGTGATAGTAAGCTGCTTTTCCTCAAGTCCGTTTTTGCTCTTTTGCTTTTCTACGAGGTGCTCTTTTGCTATATGGAATTTCTCATTTTCAGTATAACTTGATACCTCGATAAGCTCCATACGATCAAGCAATGGCTTTGGAATGCCTGATACTTCATTGGCTGTTGCGATAAAGAGCACATCTGACAGATCAACCGGCATCTCTATATAGTGATCTCTGAATTTGCAGTTCTGCTCTCCGTCAAGCACCTCAAGAAGTGCTGCCGATGTATCTCCCTTGTAATCGCTGCTGACCTTGTCTATCTCGTCAAGCAGCATGAGCGGATTGGAAACGCCTGCCGTGCGAAGTCCGTTTACGATACGTCCCGGCATAGCTCCGATGTAAGTCTTTCTATGACCGCGGATCTCAGCCTCGTCGCGCACACCGCCTAAAGAAATACGTACATATTTCTTCTCGAGCGCTGATGCTATCGAGCGGGCAATACTTGTCTTTCCTGTTCCCGGAGGACCTACAAGACATATGATAGGGCTTTCTCCCTTGCTTGTCAGATTTCTGACTGCAAGAAACTCAAGCACGCGCTCTTTTACATCCTTTAAGCCGTAATGGTCATCATCAAGTACCTGCTGTGCGTGATCTAAATCCCTGTTGTCCACGGATTTCTTATTCCACGGCATATCAAGAACTGTCTCAATATATCCACGCTCTACAGTGCTTTCAGACGAGCTTCCGCTCATATTTCTGAAACGTTTTATCTCTTTTTTAAGTTTTTCCTTTACATAATCAGGTGCATCAAGCTCATTCATACGCTTTTCGTACTCATCAGCTTCCGAATCTGCATCATCGCCAAGTTCCTCGCGGATCACACCGAGCTGTTCTCTGAGAACATACTCCTTCTGATGCTTGTCCACGCGGGTTTTTACCTTTTTCTGCAGCTCATTCTTTATGGAAATGACTTCCACCTGACCGAGCAGCAATGCCACAATTACCTGATATCTTTCACTTATATCCTCAGCCTCGAGCACTTCCTGTTTCTGCTCATATGAAACAGGCAGATTGTTGGTCACATAATCTATGAGCTTTTCAAGATCATCGTATTTGTCAATCTGGCGTATAAGCTCCTTGCTCATCTTGCCGATCACTGCCGCATATCTGTGAAATGCTTCCTTTACTCCCATGATCATAGCCTGCTGCATATCATCAGGAAGCAGATATGTGTTGCTCTCAAAATAGTTTATCTCAGCCTCGAGATACTCCTCATGTCTGGTAAAGCCAAGCAATTTTGCCCGGCTCTGTCCATCTACCAATATTCTTACTATATCATTCTGCAGTTTAACTACCTGCTTTATATCTGCCACGATGCCCATTGTATACAGGTCATCTGCTACCGGATCATCTTTTTCTATATCACGCTGTGTCACAAGAAATATCTTCTGATCCTGCTGCATGGCTTCTTCTATAGCTTTAAGCGATTTATCACGGCTTATGTCGAAATGAGCTATCATTCCCGGCAGTATAGTCAGCCCTCTTAAAGCTACCGCAGGCATATAAAATGTCTGTTCTTCCACTTGTTTCTCCTATGCAGGATGTGCCCGTCACTATACAGGTTTATCTGTATGCCGGGCACATTCCGTATTCTTATAAATTGTAACTACACAGCAGCTTTATATTTAAAAGCTGCATATTTTCCAATGAGCAGTTACTATATACTTACTTTACGATATTATGAAGCCTGCTCCTCGATATAAGCCTCAGGAACACACTCTCCGTCAAGCTGTAAGTTCTTTTCTACTGTTTCTTTATCAATCTCACATCTGCTGATGCTCTTGTCAGAAGGGATGCGATACATAAGGTCGAGCATAACAGCCTCCATGATGGCACGAAGTCCTCTGGCTCCTGTCTTTCTCTCAAGTGCTTTGTCCGCAATAGCCTCAACAGCATCATCAGAAAACTCAAGTCCTACTCCGTCAAGTTCAAACAGCTTTGTGTACTGCTTGATAAGAGAGTTCTTCGGCTCTTTTAAGATACGGATAAGTGCCTCTCTGTCAAGTGCCTCAAGTGAAACTGTGATAGGCACACGTCCGATAAACTCAGGGATCAGACCAAACTTGACGAAATCCTGTGGAAGCGCATGCTTAAATGCCTCTCCTACGTTAAGCTCTGTCTTTGATTTTACATCTGAGTTGAAACCGATAGATGATGTGTCCATACGGCTGTCAATGATCTTCTCCAATCCGTCAAATGCACCACCGCAGATGAAAAGGATATTTGTGGTGTCTATAGGGATAAGTTCCTGCTGTGGGTGTTTTCTGCCTCCCTGTGGCGGAACTGATGCCACAGTACCCTCAAGTATCTTGAGAAGTGCCTGCTGTACGCCCTCACCTGATACATCTCTGGTGATGGATACATTTTCTGATTTCTTTGTGATCTTGTCGATCTCATCTATATATATGATACCGTGCTCTGCACGCTCTATGTCATAATCCGCTGCCTGAATAAGTTTTAAGAGAATATTCTCAACGTCCTCACCTACATATCCTGCCTCTGTCAGTGTTGTAGCATCTGCTATGGCAAATGGTACATTTATCACTCTTGCAAGTGTCTGTGCAAGAAGTGTCTTTCCTGATCCTGTAGGTCCGAGCATGAGGATGTTACTCTTCTGAAGCTCTACATCAGAGGTATCTCCTGCGAGTACTCTCTTGTAGTGATTGTATACGGCTACTGAAAGTACCTTTTTTGCCTGATCCTGTCCGATAACATAATCATCGAGGAATGACTTTAATTCTTCCGGTGTAAGGAGATTGATATCGTCCTTTGCAGAGGTGTTGTCACCACCGCGTCCGTCTACTGCCTCCTCCTCGAGGATCTCGGCACAAATATCTATACACTCATCGCAGATAAATGCCCCGTTTGGTCCTGAGATCAAGCGGTTTACCTGTTCCTGGGATTTTCCACAGAATGAGCAACGAATCTTTCCGTCGTTTTTTCCTGCCATTTCTAACTCCTTTTAATATACTGCTTGAGGGCATCCCTGACGGGGTACCCTCTTTTTATAACTTTTTTCAAAAATTATCTGTTTGTTATTACACTGTCAATAAGACCATACTCTGCTGCTTCCTGAGCTGACATGTAGTTGTCACGCTCTGTGTCTGCTGCGATAGTCTCGTATGGCTTTCCTGTGTTTGCAGCTAAGATCTCATTTAATCTCTTCTTTGTCTTTAAGATATTCTCTGCTGCGATCTGAATCTCTGTAGCCTGACCTTTTGCTCCGCCTGATGGCTGATGGATCATGATCTCAGCATTAGGAAGTGCATATCTCTTGCCCTTTGCTCCGCCTGCTAAGAGGAATGCTCCCATGCTGGCTGCAAGTCCGATGCAGATTGTAGATACATCACACTTGATGTACTGCATTGTATCATAGATAGCGAGTCCTGCTGTAACCATTCCACCCGGTGAGTTGATGTAAAGGTGGATATCTTTATTTGGATCCTCTGACTCAAGGAATAAAAGCTGGGCAACAACAAGGCTTGCTGTTGTCTCGTTTACTTCCTCTCCGAGGAATATGATACGATCTTTTAATAATCTGGAGTAAATGTCGTAGTTGCGCTCTCCTCTGCTGGTCTGTTCAATGACATATGGTACTAAACTCATATTGAAATGCCTCCTTTATAAAAGTTCAAAAGACCGGCCCAGAAAAAGGTTTCTGAGCCAGTCCATCAAATTTTGAATTCACAAAATCTTTATTCTTCTGTAGACTCTTCAGCTGCTGCCTCTGCTTTTTTCTTTGCTTTAGCGCGCTCTTTAACGTTGTCCATGATAAGATCAACAGCCTTTGTGATAGCAAGGTCTTTCTTCATAGACTCTTTCTCTGCGTCTCCCATGTACTCTTTAAGCTTATCAGCTTCCATTCCGTAAGCCTTAGCCATCTTCTCTACCTCAGCATCGATATCTGCATCAGTAACCTCGATGTTCTCCTCTTTAGCGATCTGCTCAAGAACAAGGCTGCTCTGGATACGTGTTGTAGCCTCTGGACGAACCTGCTCTTTGAGCTGATCTACTGTCATGCCAGAGAACTGTAAGTACTGCTCCATTGTAAGACCGCTCTGTGCGATTCTCTGAGCGAACTCCTCAACCATTGTCTCACACTGTGTATCGATCATTGCCTCTGGAAGATCCATCTTTGACTTGTCGATGATCTTCTGGATAGCCTCATCCTCTTTTGTCTTCTTAGCTTCGTTCTCTTTCTTCTCTGTGAGGTTCTTCTTGATCTCCTCTTTGTACTCAGCTAATGTATCAACACCTGCTGCGTCCTGAGCGAACTCATCATCAAGCTCTGGAAGCTCTTTAGCTTTGATCTCGTTGATCTTTACTTTGAATGTTGCAGGCTTTCCTGCAAGATCAGCTGCCTGATACTGCTCTGGGAATGTTACGTTGACCTCAACCTCTTCTCCAGCGTTCTTTCCTACTAACTGATCCTCGAATGTATCGATAAATGTGTGTGATCCGATCTCTAATGGATGGTTCTCACCCTTTCCACCTTCGAAAGCTACTCCGTCAACAAATCCCTCGAAGTCGATAACTGCTGTATCTCCCTCTGCTACAGGGCGATCTGTAACTGTAACTGTTCTTGCGTTTTTGTTTCTCTGGTTCTCAAGCTCAGCCTCAACCTCTTCATCTGTAACAGATGTATCGATCTTTGTAACTGTAACTCCCATGTATTTTCCAAGAGTAACCTCTGGTCTTACTGCAACCTCTGCTGTATAAATGAAAGGCTGTCCTTTCTCAATCTGAGTAACCTCAACTGTAGGACGTGAAACAATGTCAACACCGCTCTCGTCTACTGCGCCTGCATATGTCTGCTGCATAAGAATGTTTGCAGCGTCCTCGTAGAATACACCAGCTCCATACATTTTCTCGATCATAGCTCTTGGCACTTTTCCTTTACGGAATCCAGGTACACTGATCTGTCCTTTCTGCTTTTTGTAAGCAGAATCCAATGCTTTCTCTAATTCCTCAGCAGAAACCTCAATTGTAAGTTTTGCCATATTATGCTCTAAATTCTCAACCTGTACACTCATGTCAATCGTTATCCTCCTTAATATATATGAATGGTATGTACATCAAAATGTAGTATCCGGGATTGTCTCTTTCTATACCGTCAAACCCAGTCATTTGATGATTATAACACAAGAAAGCCGCTATTTCCAGTACTTTTTACTGATTTATTAGGGTTTTTGAGCATTTTTTTAATCTTCCATATTTTGTCATTCATTTCAAAGCATATTTATATTGATTTGCGCCATAATATTTCCATACACATCAAACATGTGTATTCACACAAAAGGAGGTATTGTATTATGGCATCAAGTAGTAAAACTTCTGTACCAGAGGCAAAAGAGGCTATGAGCCGTTTCAAGGAAGAGGTAGCATCAGAGCTTGGAGTACCTTTAAAAGAGGGCTACAACGGAGATCTTACTTCTAAGCAGGCCGGATCTATCGGTGGAGAGATGGTTAAGCAGATGATCATGAAACAGGAGCAGCAGATGAAATAGTCTGACTGTGACACGTATCTTTCGGGTACAAAAAAGAGGCTGGACACCATGGGGTTGGTGTTCGGCCTCTTTTAACATTTAATAAACCAGTCCCTGACGGATATGGTCTACAGCTTCATCATCTTTGAAGTAGCGCACGATCTCAAGTGCAAAAGGAATAGCTGTTCCCATGCCACGGCTCGTGATCACATTTCCATCCACCACTACAGGCTGCTCTAACCACTCTGCTCCAAGCAGTTTGTCCTCAAATCCCGGATGGCAGGTTGCTTTTTTGCCCTCAAGTATATGATTTTCTCCAAGTACACTAGGTGCTGCACAGATTGCTGCTACAAGCTTTCCTTCTGCTGCAAATTTTTTGATCGTTGCAACTACTGTCTCGTCAGCTCCAAGATTGAGTGTCCCAGGCATACCTCCCGGAAGCACGATTCCATCAAGGCTGTCATAGTCTGCCTGTGATTTTGTTGTGTCAGTTTTGAAGGTTACACTGTGTGAGCTTGTCACCTCGGTTTTATCTGTGATGGAAATCGTCTCTATCTCCATTTTTGCTCTTCTTACTATATCTACAACCGTGAGTCCTTCTATCTCCTCACAACCGTCTGCCATAAAAATTCCTATTTTGCTCATGATGTTCTTTCTCCTTTTCTTTTTTATACATATATCTATCTGTAGGCATACTTTTAAGATGTTTTTGTTCTCTAGTATGCCTAATTTTGGCTATTTGGACATACTTTTAAGATGTTTTTGTTCTCTAGTATGCCTGATATCAACTTTTTCGGCATACTTTTAAGATATTTTTGCTCTCTAGTATGCCTGATATCAACTTTTTCGGCATACTTTTGAGCTGTTTTTACTCTCGAGTATGCCTTTTTCATTTGCAACCATATAATCTAGTTAAATTAATTCCAGCTCAAGTTCTACCAACACTCATAAATACGAACAATCGCTTGAATTAAAAATCCCAAGCAATTATAATCGAATTATAACTATTGCCCTGTATAAGCTAACAGCTTGTGACATCCCATGCCACCCTATATTATATGCTTACGCATATGATAGCCTGTGGCTGATACCTATGTGCATTTGCGCGAATATAATTTGCTATGTTCATTATATCATTATCATCACACTAGAAAGGAAATAACACACTATGGAAATCGAAAGAAAATATCTCTTAAAACATATTCCTTCTGATCTGGATAAATACGAGAGCAAGAAAATTGCCCAGGGTTATCTGTGCACATCCCCTGTTGTTCGTGTACGACGCTCGAATGATGACTACTACATGACCTACAAAGGCTCAGGTCTTATGGTAAGAGCGGAATATAACCTTCCTCTTACCAAAGAAGCCTATGATCATCTGGTAGAAAAAATTGACGGCCGCCTTATAGAAAAGACACGCTATCTCATTCCTCTTGATGGTGGACTCACTGCCGAGCTTGATATATTTGAGAATGATCTTGCTCCTCTTACACTTGTGGAGGTCGAGTTTGACTCCGTGGAAGCAGCAAATTCATTTACTGCGCCTGAATGGTTCGGTAAAGATGTTACCGAGTCAGGCAAATATCACAACAGTTATCTGAGCCGGTTTGAAAATTCATAATACTGACGGGTTTTTATGGTATTCTTTAAATCGTCATAACGCTTTTCCAATGAACCTTCAGGAATAACAACATCCATGACTACGGCTATATCATCTATCAGCCTGTCAGTTATCGTGTCTCTCATGGATACGAGGATGTTGTACTTTTCCTCGAAGGTATCTGCGTCAAGAAATTCCATCAGATGTGGATCCGGTGCAGGCTTATCCTCTGCATCCATTGAAGAAGTCTGATCCTGCAATTTGCTGTCATGCACTTCATTAAATTGCATTTCATCATTGTATATTGCTTTATTGCCCGGCTCCACCTTTTCAAATCTGTATTTCTGCTTTACATCAGGATATTTCTCGTGATCCACCTCACTTACGAACATGTCAAACGGTCTGGCATATATTCCGAAATCATCATATAACGCCTGATAAATCACCAGTTTTTCCTTTGTCTCAGAATGTGTGGCAACTGCAACTATCTGATACATTTTGTTTTTGAAATGTCTGTAAAACTCTCCCGGTTTTGGTGTTCTGTCCATTATTTGTGCCTCTTTTCTTTTATAGTTAGAAGTTATTTATCATATCAATTCCTTCTCCGAGGAAATCTCTCTCAAATTCCAGATTGCCGCTATATCCCATAGCGATAAGATCCTCTACACTGCCAAACATGCTTTGAGACTCCGCCTCGTCACTATTATTGCTGTCTTTGCCAAGAGTCTGACAGTTTCTGGAATGTTCCATTGCCACCTTGTGCTCTGCCTCGCTGTGACCATGCATAGCCTCGATAGCCTCTCGTGTGGTATCTTCCTCGAATCTTGCATTGTTTGCTACTGCACGCTGCACGATATCCGGTTTCTGAGTCTGTTTGTTCTGCTGCTGACGGTTCATCTGCGGCTGTTGTGCTTGACCGCCCCAGTTTTGGCGATTGTTCGCTGGCTGCTGTGTACGAGGCCGGTTCGGCTGGGTACTTCCCTTTGTCTTCTTGTTCGCATGGCTGATATTTACTGCTGCAGCAATAAAAATAACAACAAATAAAAATAATTCCATATTCTACTCCTTAAAAAGTCTGCACATATCGCGCAATATGTATTCTGCTGTCTGTTCCGGTTCTAAATGCTTATCTATCCCTACGAGAAGTGGTCTGATCTCATCAAGTATCTTTTTGGTCCGCCTGTCGGTGCTGTCCTCATACTTATCCTTTATAGCCTCAGACTGCTTCACGCATGCCTCTATCTGCTTTAGGATATCGCGCTGAAACTCCATATAGTATATCCGGTGCACTTCCTCGATCTTTTGCTGAAATGGCAGTTCCTCTAGATCCTTGTTGCTGTGACCCAGATAAAAATATGAAAGTGCAAACAGATCAGGTTTCTGCCTCTTTAATCCCTCATCTGTCAGGTGCATCAGGTTCTCGATCTCACTCTGCAATATGATTCCATTCTCACCGCAATCGGTGTATTTACTTCCTAGCTTTACCACAGAGTCCAGTGTCGTATGAAAATCCGTATCGGCTTTGCTGATCAGAAATTCATCATCAAACATGCCGCTTTTGGCTTTGCAGGCTTTGATAAGCTCATTAAAACGGCTTTTATCAGCTCCCTCGAGCTTGTGATATCCTATAACAAGCTGCTCTAATTCCTTTAAATCCTCAGCAAGCTCGTTAAGTCCGGTCTTTACTCCATAATAGCGTTTGATCACATTTGCCGAGTTCTTCCTCGTTCTCACATACAGCTTGAGCCAGCTATTTACATAAGACATATCAGCTCCGGCAGTATCCATTGCCGTCCTGATTTTTTTTCCTTCGTCACTCAGTCCTAAAATCATTGCATTACCCTCAACATCATTCTAAAACTATATATAATAATAATTTTACACCAATCTACATTATTTTGAAAGAGATTTCGCAAAAGGATGCTTATACGTTTGACAAAACAAACTGTCTTCTTATACAATTTAATTATAACAATTCATTTGATATAAATTTAATATATGAAAGGGAGGTTCCCTATGAACACATATCTACTTATTACCACTATAGTTATCTTTGCCTGCATACTGCTTAACAGAATATCAAACCGTATCGGCATCCCCACTCTGCTTGGTTTTATCGTGCTAGGCATGCTGTTTGGTTCGGACGGAATATTAAAAATTCCCTTCGATAACTATTCGTTTGCCGAACAGATATGCTCGGTCGCACTGATATTTATCATGTTCTACGGAGGATTCGGCACAAACTGGGAACGAGCCAGAGCTGTTGCCATAAAGGCTGTACTGCTGTCCACTATAGGTGTCATAATAACCTGTTTTCTAACCGGTGTATTCTGCCATATCGCACTGCACATGAACTGGACGGAAAGCCTGCTTATAGGAGCACTCATTGCCTCAACCGATGCGGCAAGCGTCTTTTCCATACTCAGGTCAAAAAAGCTGAACTTAAAATACAATACAGCCTCGCTTCTTGAGGTTGAAAGCGGTAGTAACGATCCATGTGCCTACATGCTCACCGCTACGTTTATCTCGATCGCACAGGGCAATGCCGGGGCAGGACATATCGCGCTGCTCATCATAAAGCAGTTAGCTTTCGGCATAGCACTCGGTGCCCTTATATCAATAGCCTCCATCTGGCTTATCCGGCATATAAAGTTCCAAACAGCAGGATTTGATGCGATATTCGTGGTCGCAATCGCACTGTTATCATATGCTCTTCCATCTTATTTCGGTGGAAACGGTTTCTTAAGTGCTTATATAGTTGGAATAGTTCTTGGAAATATAGAGATAAACAATAAGAAAAATCTGGTAAATTTCTTTGACGGAGTAACAGGACTGATGCAGATGCTCATCTTTTTCCTGTTGGGACTGCTGTCATTCCCATCGAGACTTCCGTATGTGGTGATACCGGCACTGCTCATATTCCTGTGGCTTACATTTATTGCAAGACCTGTGGCTGTGGCACTCGTACTCACACCGTTTAAGAGCCGTTTAAGACAGCAGCTTCTTGTATCGTGGTCAGGACTGCGCGGTGCCGCCTCCATCGTGTTTGCGATAATGGCATATATATCAATAAAAAGTGAAAATGACATATTCCACATAATATTTATGATCGTGCTGTTTTCCATACTGTTTCAGGGTTCTCTGCTTCCGTGGGTATCAAAGGAACTTGACATGATAGACAAAAATTCCGATGTCATGAAAACCTTCAACGACTATTCCGAGGAGGTGGATATACAGTTCATCCAGCTTACCATACCTCAGAACCACCTGTGGTGCGGAAGAAAGTTAAAGGATCTGACACTGCCACCTGAAACCCTGATAGTTCTTATAAAACGAAAAGGTCAAAACATCATACCAGATGGTGAGACTATCATACTTCAAGATGATGTACTCGTTCTAAGTGCCACAACACCTGATGAGGTAAGCGGCATAAAGCTTGTTGAAAAAACAATAGATGCTGGCAGCAAATATAATCGTATGCTGTTGTCAGACATTCCGAAGAAACCAAATGAGATAATCATAATGATACAGCGAAACGGACAGGTGATTATACCGAATGGAAACGTAAGACTTGAAGAAGGAGATATGCTTGTTATCAATCGTGGGATGTAATTTTTTATTACCGCTCATTAGAGCCATTAAAATCAATTTCATTAAAAAGGAGCCACGCACCAAAGTGCGTGACTCCTTTTTCAATGCGACAAGATGATATCAAAATACATTTTCTATATAACTCTTATCGCTTACTATACGTAGTCCTGATTAACGACCGAACTGCATATCGTTGTTACCTGAGTTTGTTGTAAACATCTCAAGCATGTTGATAGGATCGTTGTAATCCATAATCCATCCCTCACGAGCAAAATCAAAATCTCCATCCTTACGAGAGTTAAGGAATACATTCCACTCCTGCTGGTCTATCTTTAAGTCGATACCGATTGTAGAAAGGTCAGCCTGAATAGCCTCACCGATCTTAACATTTCCGTCAGTATTGTTTGTAAGATATGTAAACTCTACTGGCTGTGTTAAAGCACCTGTGCTTGAATCATATAATCCGATAGACTCAAGAAGCTCTTTAGCTTCCTCAACATTTGCATCGTAATCTGTTGAGTAGTAATCTTTGTTCTTGAACTCTCCACCGTTACCATCAGAACATCCCTCTGGAATGAATGTTGTAGCGATCTTCTGTCCACCCTGTGCGATTGTGTCAATAATGTACTGACGATCGATAAGGAGTGAAATTGCATGTCTGAATACTTTTGCCTGATCTGAATCTAATCCAAGGTCAGAGTAGAGTGATGAATTGATGTTGAAACCTACATAGTATGTTCCAAGATTATCTACTGTATAGAACTCGTCTGATTTCTTAGCATTCTCCATCTCTGCTGTTGGTACAGAATCGATGAAATCAAGATCACCATTCTGGTAAGCTGTGTAGGCTGTTACCTCATCACTTGTAAGCATGAAGTTGATTTTCTCAACGCTTACACTATCAGCATCCCAGTAATATGGGTTCTTTACATATACCATATTTGAATCATGATTCCATGTTTCAAGTGAGTAAGCACCGTTTGTCACGAAATTATCACTTGCATCGTTAGCCCAGTCAGAGTTGTTATCTACTACATCCTGGTATACAGGCATGAATGCTGGGAACGCACATAAATCTAAGAAATATGGAGTTACTGCTGCAAGTTTAACTGTTAAAGTCTTTCCATCCTCAGATGCTACAACATCGTCCTCTGCAAGACCTGTTGTCTCATCATATCCTGCGAACATTGCGCAAAGGTAACTGTAATCAGCAGCTGTCTCAGGATTTGCAAGTCTCTTCCAAGAATACTCGAAATCTTTAGCTGTAAGATCAGCACCATTAGACCACTTAAGACCGTCACGCATAGTAAATGTATATGTAAGTCCATCCTCTGAAACTTCATAACTTTCTGCACATGCTGGCTCAAGCTCACCATCAGCATTGTAACGCATAAGTCCTTCAAAACTGTTTACTGCAAGACATCCACCATCTACAGTACTGTTAAGTGCTGGATCGATGTGATCTGGCTCTGATGACATCCAGATATTAAGCTCTGAAGCACCGTTTGTCATTTTAGCCTTGTAGAAGTATTTCATACCCTCAACTGTAGAGTAAACACCATCTACATAATCTTTTATCATGTACTGATCATTGTAGTAGTAAAGTGGAATAACACACCATGTATCCATAAGCATATCCTCAGCCTCGTGCATAAGTTCTGCACGCTTATCAAGGTCTGCCTCTTTACGGATTGAGTCTACCAACGCATCATACTCTGACCAGTCTACTGCTGAAACTGACTCAGATTTTGAAGTATCACTAGTAGAGTTTGTTGTAGTGGTGCTGCTCTCGCTTCCACAAGCAGTCATGCCTAATGTCATAGCTGCAACGAGAGTAAGTGCTACTAATCTCTTTTTCATTATTCTTTCCTCCTATGAAATAATGTTATTTGATATATGTTTGAACCGGAACATCCTACGCCACATTAAAATAAATTATTTAATTATGATTAATAAGAGTGCCCCGGAAAAAACCAAATTATAAATCCTTAATATTAGCGGTTCCAACAAGCAACCATATGTCCGTTTCCTCTATCTGTAAGTTCCGGACGCTGTGATGCGCACTGATCTGTAGCATATTTGCAACGTGATCTGAATGGGCATCCGCTCGGCATATGGAGTGGTGAAGGGACATCTCCCTCTAGTACGATTCGCTTGCTCTTTCTTGCAGTCTCCGGATCAGGAATAGGTACTGCTGAAAGCAATGACTCTGTATAAGGATGGATAGGATTGTCCATGAGTTCATCAGCTTCTGCGAGCTCCATCATATGTCCTAAATACATAACAGCAATCCTGTCCGAAATATGCTGTACTACAAGAAGATCATGTGCAATAAAGAGGTAAGATAAGCCTCTCTGTTTCTGAAGATCTTCAAACATATTTACCACCTGTGCCTGGATAGAAACATCAAGAGCTGAAACAGGCTCATCACATACGATAAACTTTGGATCTACAGCAAGGGCTCTGGCAATACCAATACGCTGACGCTGTCCACCTGAGAACTCATGTGCATAACGTGTAGCATGCTCAGCATTAAGTCCTACTGTCTCCATAAGATCCATGATCATCTCATGTCTCTCATTTTTGCCTTTGTATAATTTATGAACATCAAGAGGCTCTCCAATGATATCCTCTACTGTCATACGAGGGTTAAGTGATGAATATGGATCCTGAAATACCATCTGCATCTGTTTTCGGTATGGGTGCATATTTACATCAATATTTTTCTCACTGTCAAATAAGACATTGCCGTCAAACTCGATTCGACCCGCTGTCGGCTTGTAAAGACGTAAAAGTGTACGTCCTACTGTTGTCTTTCCACAGCCTGACTCTCCAACTAATCCAAGTGTCTCTCCTGGCTTTATCGCAAATGATACATCATCTACCGCCTTAAGCTCCATTTTCTTGAACCCGTCACGTACTGGAAAATACTGTTTTAAATGGTCTACTTTGAGCAGGTACTCCTGATTGTTTTTCTCGTTACTCATTTACTTTTCCCTCCTCGACCATTTTCTTGATATTGACCCAGCATGATGCAAGGTGATCTTCACCAACCCATATTTCCTCAGGTTTTTCGCTTAAGCATATCTTCATTGCCTCATCGCAACGAGGACAGAAAGCACATCCTTTTGGCATATTGAGCAGGTTAATAGGTGTTCCTCCGATAGGAACAAGTCTGTCTTTTGAATTAGCCTTTGTAGGGATTGAACGAAGCAGTCCCTTAGTATATTCGTGTGCAGGACTATAGAAAATAGCATCTGCAGTACCTCTCTCACATACACGGCCACCATACATAACAATAATTTCGTCACACATTGAAGCAATGACTCCCAGGTCATGTGTAACCATTATAATAGCCATTCCAAGCTTCTTCTGTAATGACTGCATAAGCTCAAGGATCTGTGCCTGAATCGTTACATCAAGTGCTGTTGTTGGCTCATCAGCTATAAGTATATCCGGCTCACATGCAAGTGCCATAGCGATCATAACTCGTTGTCTCATACCACCTGAAAGCTCATGTGGATACTGCTTAACACGTTTTTCCGGCTCATTTACACCTACAAGTGTAAGCATCTCAATAGCTCTTTCTCTCGCCTGCTGCCTAGTACGGTCAGTATGAAGGAGTACCGCCTCTTCAAGCTGATAACCTACTGTAAAAACAGGATTTAGTGATGTCATAGGATCCTGGAATATAATAGAACAGCATTTTCCTCTAAAATCCGCCATCTGTTTTTTATTCCATTTTGTAATGTCATCACCTTTATATTTTACTGAACCACCGGTAATACCACCATTGTCAGCAAGAATCTGCATTATTGAATATGCTGTAACTGATTTTCCCGATCCTGACTCTCCTACTATACCAAGAGTCTTTCCGGGTGCCAGATTAAAACTAACACCATTTACAGCTGAAACATTTCCGTTGTCTGTCTTGAAGGTAGTGTGCAGATCAGATACTTCAAGAACAAATTTATTATCTTCCATTCTACTCACTCCTTACTATTTTGATAATTTAGGATCAAATGCATCTCTAAGTCCATCACCGATCAGGTTAAGTGCAAGCACGATCAGGCAGATCGTAATTGCAGGGAATATAAGACGCAAAGGATAACTCTGCAATCCACCACGCGCTGTATTTGCAAGGGATCCAAGTGAAGGCATAGGAGCCGATACACCAAGTCCGATGAATGACAGATAGCTCTCTGTAAATATAGCAGAAGGAATCTGAAGCGCTGTTGTTATAATGATAACTGATAAACAGTTTGGTAATATATGTTTGCGAATAGTACGTGCAGATGAAGTACCAATACATCTGGCTGCAAGTATATATTCATTCTGTTTAATAGTAAGGATCTGTCCGCGGATCAGTCTTGCCATACCTACCCAGTAGAGGCATCCAAACACAATAAAAAGTGCAATCATATTTACACCGAGTTTTGAGAGTACTGTTCCCTTTATAACTGGTGTAAGTACTTCGTTGAGTACTACTGCAAGTAAAATAATAAGAAGCATATCCGGCAATGAATAGATGATATCAACTATTCGCATCATTACCATATCAACTTTACCACCGCAGAAACCTGAAACTGAGCCATAAATTATTCCAATAAGGAGTACAAGTATTGAAGCAAATACTCCGACACCGAGTGAAACTCTTGCTCCGTAAACTACACGAATAAAGTAATCACGTCCGAGCTCATCTGTACCGAATATATGTGGAAAAACTTTTTCACCGGCATCTATCTTTACCTGCTCAGCATCACTATACTGGAATGGTCCAAGATTCTGTGCACCTTTTACGATATCTGCATATCCGTAAGGCACAATCTTTGGTGCTATAAGAATTACCAGAATAAGTAAAACCAAAACTACAATTGATCCCATCGCAAGAGGATTTTTACGAAGTCTTCTAAATCCGTCTTTCAAAAATGTTGTAGACTCGCCCATGACCTCCTGCTGACGTTTTTCATCCTCAGTAGCCTTTGTAAAATCCTGCATTTTGAACTTACTCAGGTCTATCTGTGTTGAAAAAGGGGCTTTTTTCATATCTTCTCTCATTTGTTTATCTCTCCTTAATCAAGCGAAATTCGTGGATCAACGAACTTGTAAACTATATCTGTAATAAGGTTTGCAAATACCATGATAACTGCCAGGAACAATGTAGTTGCCATGATCATAGTATAATCACGGTTTGTGATACAGCTTACGAATTTCGAACCAAGTCCACCAATATTGAAAATACTCTCTATAACCATAGATCCTGTAAGGATACCTCCGATCATAGGTCCTACGTAAGTAATAACAGGTATCAGGGCATTTCTAAGACCATGTACGAAAATAATTTTCTTTTGGCTTACACCTTTTGCTTTCGCTGTTCTGATATAGTCCTGACCCAATGCATCAAGCATTGAAGTCTTTGTCAGACGTGTAATATAAGCCATTGGCGAGAGCGAAAGCGATAGTACCGGAAGTACTACCATATTGCTGTTTGCGCTGAACGCCTGCACCCATCCAAGCTTGATACAGAAAAAATACAATAACAATGTAGCTATTACGAATGACGGCATAGACGTGATAAGCGTCACGAAAAATACGATCACTCTGTCTGGCCATTTATTCCTCATAAGTGCTGCGATCGATCCAAGTACAACTCCAGCAACTATAGCAACAAGCGCCGCAAGAAGTCCAAGCTTGGCAGAAATAGGAAAACTTTCTCCAATGATGTCAGAAATAGGACGCTCAGTTTTCAGGCTGACGCCAAAATCTCCATGTAATACGTTTACCATATAGTTCTTGTACTGAACTATAAGTGGCTGATCCAGTCCGTATCTTGCCTGAAGCTCAGCCATTACAGCTTCACTCTTTGCCTTCTCTGAATTGAATGGTCCACCTGGAATGGCATTCATAGAGAAAAATGTGATCAGGCTTATTACGAAGATCGTAAGAATTGCAAGTATAATTCTTTTTACAATGTACTTACCCATATTTTATCTCTCCTCTTTGTTTTGTTACAACATTATCGCTTTACCACGTCAGAGTTTTTTGTGTAATACGCAAAAAAGTGCGAATGACGCCTTTGTCATTGCACACTTCAATTCTTGCTACCTAATACATGTGTCGCTCTGTCGCGAACAAGCTTCTATTATTATACACAGATTTCAGACTTTGTCAATTAGATATATTTTCCTATTTTTCTTTCCTTTTCACGTATAATTATGTACAATTCGGTACATTTTATTGATATAGGGCATATTTATACACCTTGTTACCTATTTTTGTAAATTTTTATACATTTCATAGTAAATTAGTAATTTTTCATATTTTCTTAACCGCTGATTTTTTTGCATATACTCTATATAAAAACTAAAATATTGTTTTCAGTTTCCATAAATATATGATATGATTTAAGAGTCAAAAGGTATCATCGATACATGCTCGCATGCAATTCGATTAGTAATCTGATTAATCATAAATGAAGAGAAATTCTATCACTAGGAGGAACCCAAAATGCTTACATATGATGATGCACTCAATTTAAATTATTACAAAATGACAACCTACACCGGCTGGATGGGGGGCATGCGCTTCCTTATAAAACGAGAGGAACCTGTCATTAAGCCAGCCACAGAGGACGCTCCTGAAGAGAAGGGTGATCCCATATTTCATGCCTGGACTTGGCCAGGACCATATATTTTTGAACTAACAGACGATTCTGTCAAGGAGGACAATACCTTTCCATTTACCGAAGACGGTAAGAATGCATGTGTAGACTGGATTAACGCGGTTTATGAGGCACGGATCAAAGAATGGCCAAGGCGAAAAACAGATGGCAATTAATAGTACTAATGTTGCATTTATTTCAAAAAAATGGTATGATATTCCTAGTTTACGTGAGGAGTAGAAAGATAGGAAGATATTATGATACATGTAGATGAGTTAACAGCTGAAAGCTTAGACAATTACATCCAGAAAAAAGAATTTACAATATACTTACAGCCTCAGTATTCTGTATCCCAAAATAAAATTGTCGGAGCTGAGGCACTGGCCAGATGGATTCACGAGGGCACTTTTATCTCTCCTGGCGAATTTATTCCTGCTCTCGAGCAAAAAGGAATGGTCACACAACTCGACAGATATCTGTGGGAGTGTGCTTTTTCCTTACAGTCCAAAAGGCAGGAGGAAGGACTTCCAATAGTTCCGATTTCTATCAATGTATCACGTGAGGATTTCAGCCGCATAAATGTATATGAGACTATGTCAGCATTGAGTCGTCAATATAACATATCTCCTGAATATATACATATAGAAATTACTGAATCAGCCTTTGTCAGCGACAATGATACAATATATAACTCCATAAATAAATTAAAATCTTTTGGTTTTATGATTCTTATTGACGACTTTGGAAGCGGTTATTCTGCGCTCAATGTTCTAAAGGATATTGATGCAGATGTTATCAAACTTGATATGAAGTTCTTTGACATGACCGAAGAAAACAAAGTCAAAGGGCGAAATATTATTGACTCTGTAATTCAGATGGCACAGCTTCTTGGACTTGGACTTATAGCTGAAGGTGTTGAGAATGCTTATCAGCTGGATATCCTAAAAGAGGCAAACTGTGATATCATTCAGGGATACTTTTTTTATCGCCCTATGTGTATAGCTGATTTTTGTAAGCTGCTAGATGATATGCATAATAATGCCGTCAATGCGCAGGACACAGAAGCTTTTAGCAGGGAATGCTACGAAGAGGCTTTTAATCTTATGCTTGAAGGAAAATATGACGATGCACTTACACTTGCAAAACGTACCTTAACGCAGATCAGTCCACAGGCTGATGCCCAACTATACTGCGAACTGGAAAATCTGCTCGGGATTATCTATAGTGGAATCGGCAATGAGATGATGTCACTCGATCACTATCTCTCCGGTCTTTCTGTAGCCATAGAAAATGATGTTTCAACGATATCTGCCCGAATCTATAATAACATCGGTATGGGATATCTGGTATTAGGTGATTACAGGCATTCGATCGACTTTTTTGAGAATTCGCTGAACGAACAGAAAAAAAACATCGATACTCCGCATTATGCTATGCTTGCATTCAAGACAAATTTAAATTTATGCGTATGTTATACTAAGCTTAATGAATATGAAGAAGCTGAAAAATATCTTAATCAGGCGCGTACATTTCTTGAATATCCTGACATTTCAAGTATTCGTTTTCATTTTTTGTCAATAGAAAGCGAACTTTTCATGAAAACAGGACGTCAGGATTATGTACGAAAAAATTATCCAGCACTTACAGAAATGATTTTAAATCTCGAAGATGCATTTAATTACTGGGATAACTTTGAGCGTCTGGGAAATATTGCTCTGGAGCTTAAAGACTACACCTCTCTAAAGCACATAATCGACAATATGCAAATGCAATTCGAACAGATTCCTGATGAAATGATCGAGCTGGATATTCTGGTGTCCATTCAGGAGTTTCGTCTGGCATATTATGAAGAAATTGGTGACCAGACAGCACTTAGACAGGAAGAGCATGCATATGTTGCGCTGTGCAAAAAAATGTGCCAACGAACATGGAAAGACAGGGCTACGACCATTGATTACAAGATTGAACTCAAAAAGGAATATGAAAGAAATGCCTCACAGCGCAAGCAGATCGATATTGATGAGCTTACACTCGCCGGCAACCGCTATAAGCTTGAAAAAGACTACAAGCTTCTGCAGCAAAACACGAGCAGCATGGATGCAACAATTGGTATTGGAATAATAGATCTTGATTACTTTAAGGACGTCAACGATAATTATGGTCATTTACAAGGCGACCACTATCTGAAAACAATCAGCCAGATCATAAGAAACGCTATAAGGGGTTCCGGTGCACTTTATCGTTATGGTGGCGATGAATTTGTTGTGTTATTAGTGGATGTAAATAAATCCAAAATAGAACAGATTGCCCAGCAAATTCTTACTGCTACAGAGAATAAACAGCTCCGCAATCAGGCTTCTGATAGCAACATCCAGACTGTTTCACAAGGATACATCCTGGTTGATCAATTTAACAATACAGATATCTGGCAGCAGATCTCCTATGCTGACCGTCAATTATATGCAGTACAAAATAACGGGAAACATGATTTCATGATTCTGGACAAAACACATCCCGTTACGAGACATTAGCTTTCTTACGAAATATGCGGTATCGCATATTTCTGTACTGAATAGTAACAATATCTCATATATATATGTCA
>CAVABC010000032.1:0-29549 GCA_963586665.1 Acutalibacteraceae bacterium | reverse complement strand
TACATCATCATCAAAGCTGTGCAGCCCTTTAAGCAGTGCATGTCTGTCCGCGTAATCATAGGCTATGCCATCGTTTACATTCACTCCCGGTATCCAGACCTTTTCTGCCGTAAGATTTGTGACAAGCGATTTGATGAGCATAAGTGAAGGTATGACAAAATTTTCTTTGTCATTTGAAAGCTTAAGCTCCTCCATGATCTCCTCGACTGATTTCTTCTGGAGCTTTCCGACAGCCTTTACGAATTTCTCGGCATCCATAACGGTCGGTTCATCCTTACTGCTCTCCCTTTTCATCAGGTTAAGCCCCGAATCATTCATAAAGACTATATAGTCGATCTTCTTTTTCAGATAAAGAGAACGGAACACCTCAAGCTTTTTATTGAGATATTCTTCTATATTGTTTCTGTACTGTTTTTCAGGACAGCCCGGCTTGTGAAGCAGTTCCCTTAGCTTTATCGTGCCTATATCCATGTGCTGTGTATTTACTATATGGCCATCCTTAAACAAAGTGATCTGTATGCTTATGCCGCCAAGGTCTATGACTGCCGCTGACTTTTTAATGATATCCTCAAAACGCTGCTGTCCTGCAACAGACTTATAGCTTATAAATCTGTGCTCCGAATTGCTTATAACCTTTACATCAAAACCTGTACGCAGATGTATCTGGTCAAGCACGAACAGCTCGTTTGAGATCTCTCTCATGACCGTTGAGGCATATACTTCATATTCCTTTACCTTGTAGCCGTCCATGATGGTGCGAAACTGTGCCAATACGTCACACAGCTCATCGACCATCTCATATCCCATGTTGCCGTTTATGTATGTATCTTTTCCCAGGTCAAGCCTTGCACTTACCTCGTCTATCGTTCTTATATTCTTCTTATTTGAAAACTCAAAAATCTTGAGTGTGACTTCAAATGATCCTATATATATTGAAGCAAATGTACTTACAGCCATATATGTCCCCCTTTGTCACGAATTAATATGTACCAAGGATCTTTAATGAAATAGTCTCTTCTTTAAGACCTCTTAACGCATTCTGCACAGCGGTATCACTGAATCTGCCCTCGAAATCCACAAAGAAGCGGTATTCCCATGCCTTGCCGGAAATAGGACGCGACTGGATATTTAACATGTTCACACCATTGTATATAAAGTGTGCGAGCATATGATAGAGAGCACCACTCTTATGAGGTGTCTCAAAGCATATGCTTATCCTATCCGAACCCTTGCGGCATATCTTTTTACCTGATACTATAATAAACCTTGTAGCGTTATTCTTATTGTCCTGAATACGGTTCTCAAGCACCTCAAGACCATATATATCTGCTGAGATGTGGCTTGCAATAGCTGCCTGTGATATATCGCCCTCATCCTTTACCTTTTTAGCGGAAAATGCAGTATTTTTCAGTGATATACGATTCCAGTCCCTGTGCTCATCCAGAAAATCCGAACACTGCATAAGAGCCTGCGGATGTGAGTATACGGTTTTGATATCCGAAAGCTTCGCGCCCGGAATACCCATCAGGCTGTGATCTATCCTTATGATCTGCTCGTCTACTATATAATTGTCATATTCTACGAGAAGGTCATAATTTTCCGATACGATACCGGCTGAGGAATTTTCTATCGGAAGCACTGCGTAATCCGCATTGCCGCACTTTATCTCTTCCATGGCATCCTTCCACGTATCTACATTGTAGCCGTTGCAGTTCTCCCCGAAATATGTCTTCATGGCAAGCTGGGAATACGCGCCCTCAACTCCCTGAAAAACGATCTTTGCATTGGAGAAATCAAGCTTATCAACCTCGGTAAAATTCTCCTGCTCCACAATACCGTGCTCTGTCATGAGCTGATACTGTTTCTTTCTGCTTGTGGACATGATCTGCTCAAAAAGCTCTCTTATACCGTGCTCCATGAACTCATCCACAGCAAGCTTTGAGAGATTTGCAAGCTTGCTGTTCTCACGCTCCTTATCGAATACTTTTTTGCCTGTTTCGATCTTGTATTCTGCGACTTTTTCGGAAATTCCCATCCTCTGCGTATAAAGTCTTACTATTTCTTTGTCTATCTCATCTATAGACTCTCTGAGTTTAATTAAATCTTCCATATGTGCTCCTAAAAGTTTATATTAAAAATAATATTACAAACGCAAATGAAAGGCAAGCAAACCTTGAAAGATTTACAATTTATAGATATAATTTTTATATACCAGATGATAAAAATATGATCAGGAGTGATGATAATGAAAAAATATATTAAGATAATAATTCCACTTGTAATAATATGTGTAGCCGGCTTTGCCGCATACCATCATTTCAGCACCAAAGTCAGATTTAACTCCTCCTATGTAAACGGAAACACAGCCGGTAATCTTTACAACGCCGGACTCTTCTGTGAAAGCAACGGTGAAATATTTTTCTCCAATCAGAATGACAACGGAAAACTCTATTTCATGAACGCTGACGGAAGCAATCAAAAAAAGCTTTGCGATGACACCGTAATGTATATCAACGCAGATAAGAACTATATTTATTATGTGCGAAATAATACTAAAAAAATAACCAGTCAGATCTTCTTTTCCTATGACAGGAACAGCCTTTGCCGTATGCCAAGAAATGGTGGAAAAGTTGTGGTATTAGATCCCGATCCATGTATCTATGCCTCACTTATCGGCAACTACATATACTATCTGCACTATGACACGCAGACCGCCACTACCCTGTACCGCGTCAAAATAGACGGAACCGAAAAGAAACAGGTATTGAGCCACTATCTTTTTACCTGTAACGCTTCCGGTCAGTATTTTTACTACAACAATCCCGACAACGGACAGCTATACAGATATGACACAGCCTCACAGGCAGCCTCTTTGTTCTATGACTGCAACTGCTACAAGCCTGTTGTCATAGATGACTCAAACGTATATTACATGGATGTCGATCAGAATAATGCCATAGTCCACGTAAATACAGGCTCTCCAAATCCTGTAACACTCACCGATGGAAATATCGAGCATTTCAACGTATACGGCAGTTATATATTCTACCAGCGTGGCGGTGATGATCCTGCATTCTGTGTGGTAAAAAATGATGGTTCGGGATATAAGGAACTCAAAAAAGGTGAATACAGCAGTATAAATGTCACCTCAAAATATGTATATTTCACTGATTATTACACACAGAAGGTGTACTACACCTCAACACAAAATCCGGGAACTATCGAAGAACTAAACTTATAATCTCCATCCGGAATATATTCTGATATAAATAAAGTGTGCGCCTAACGCACACTTTCGCGCGCGAGCGGATAACATAGTTATATATTCATTTCCGCGAGCTGCGCATCTTTGCAAGCTTGCTTGCTTTTATCATATAGGAAGTTACAGCGTAATTTCCTATATGATGAAAATATATGATGACACACAAAATGCGATATGGAAAACCATATCGCATTTTTATGTCTGTCTATAATTCTATTGTTGTTCGTTTAAATAAAACTCATATCTTGATCTGTATATCTCACTGCACTTTCCGGTATTCTGGTCTATGGCTATAACAGAAAGCACATTATTGCCCTCCAGAATAGGGATAGGAGCTGTATACTCTGTGGAAGCTGCGCTTGGATCTGTAGAATCCCAGGTATAATAAACTCTGCAATTTGCCGGTGCCGTGATGGATATATCTGCCGGAGCACCAAACGTTCCACCATCAGGATCTACATCAGGCATATCCGGTGCCTCAAACTCTATCTCATACTTTGCAGATGCCATTTCACTGCTTATTCCCCTGTCATCCACGGCAACAGCATTTATCTTGTAAGTTTTTTCCTCATCAAGAGCGATAGGCCTTGAATAAAGTTCACCTTTTTTGACCGGATCATCAGAGTCAAACGAATAATATATCTTTGCTCCGCTGTCAGCCTTTATCGTAAGCTCTATCGTTTCACCAAACTTACCGCTGTTTTCGCTAAACTGCGGCTCTGAAACGGTATATGCACTAAAAAGCTTTAATATCTTATCGTCCTTTGTATTATCGCGAAGTGAGATTATCGCATCATAATTCTTTTTCGACTCATAAATGGATATAAGCTCTTTGTATGCGTCCTCACTCTTTGGATCAAGGTTTATGATCTCCTGATACAGTATCAGTGCCGCATCAGTATCTTTATTTTTCATATAGATATCTGCAAGCTCATACCTTACATCCACATTGTCAGGATCGATAGACAATGCCTTCTCATAGTATGATATAGCCTCTGTCATGTTTCCCGAGTCATATGCTTTTTTGGCCTGTTCCACCTGATAATCAAATGATCCGTCATGTGATCTTCTGACATTTCCGCTTACCGCGACAACAAGTATTATAACAGCTATAAGGCACACCGCAGCCGATATCATAAGTATCTTCTGCTGTTGCTTTTTCTTATTGCTTTGTCGCTTTTTCGCATTTACATGCGAGGCAGACACATCATCTTCCTTGTTTCCGGTCATATTTGCACCAGCTGTATTGCTCTTTGCTGCATTTCCCGGCTTTACTATTGTTTCTTCTTCCCCTACGAGATTATCAAGATAATCATCAAACTCGTTATAATCAGGCACCATCTGTACCGGCTCTCCGCAAGCCTCACAGTACAGACTGCCCTCTTTTAATGGTTCACCACACTTAGCACATCTCATTCATCAAATCCTCTTATAAAGATCTTCTCATAGACTCTACGCAGTTGCTCATTAACATGGCGATCGTCATAGGTCCTACTCCACCCGGTACAGGCGTGATATATGATGTCTTTGGAGCAACGTCCTCAAAATTGACATCACCGCAGAGCTTGTTGTTCTCATCCCTGTGGATGCCTACATCAATAACAACAGCTCCATCCTTTACATAGGAAGAATCTATATATAAAGGCTTTCCGATAGCAACGATAAGTATATCCGCCTGACTGCACACAGCCTTTAAATCCTTTGTTCTTGAATGGCAGATAGTAACTGTTGCATTTTCTCTTAACATAAGCATTGCCATAGGCTTTCCAACTATATTGCTTCTGCCTACAACTACACAGTTTTTGCCCTCGATGTCGATATTGCTTCTCTTTAAAAGCTGGATGACACCTGCCGGTGTGCATGGCAAAAATCCCTGCTTTCCGATGACCATTGCCCCGACACTCAAAGGGCTGAAACCGTCAACATCTTTTTCAGGAGCTATTGCATCTATGATCTTATCTTCATCAATATGCTTAGGAAGCGGAAGCTGGCAGAGAATGCCGTTTACGCTCTTGTCGGCATTAAGCTTTGCAATAAGCTCTAAAAGCTCAGCCTCTGTTGTCTCCTCCGAAAGCTCATATGAGAGCGATCTGATGCCTATGTACTCACAGGCTCTTTTTTTATTGCGCACATATACAGATGAAGCAGGATCACTTCCCACCTGGATTACGGCAAGGCATCCCTCTATGCCCTTTTCCTTAAGCTGTGCCACTTCTTCTTTTAATTCATCTTTGATCTGTGTTGATATTAATTTTCCGTCAATTAGATTAGCCATGATTCCTCCTAGAATAATCCTGTGATGACACCGTTGTCATCTACATCTATACCATATGCAGCCGGTTTCTTTGAAAGTCCCGGCATAGTCATTATAGAGCCGTTTATGGCAACCACGAAGCCTGCACCTGCAGATGCGTATACCTCACGCACGTTGATAGTAAAGCCGGTAGGTCTTCCGAGCTTCTTTGCATCATCAGAGAGTGAATACTGTGTTTTTGCCATGCAGACAGGGAAATTACCCATGCCAAGCTCTGTAATCCTCTTTAACTCTTTCTCTGCTGCCGGAGAATATGTAACACCGTCTGCTCCGTAGATCTCTTTTGCCACTGTCTCGATCTTTTCTTTAAGCGAAAGGTCATCATCATAGAGCACCTTGAAATGGCTTTCCTTGTTCTCTAATGTCTCAAGCACTTTGTTAGCCAGCTCTATGCCGCCTTCTCCGCCTTTCTCCCATACCTCTGAGAGTGCGAACTCGCAGCCTCTGTCCTTGCAGAACTGCTCTACAAAGTCAGTCTCAGCCTTTGTATCTGTGACAAATGAGTTGAGCGTTACTACTACAGGCACACCGAACTTCTGTAAATTCTCGATATGCTTCTCAAGGTTTACGATACCGGATTTAAGGGCATCGAGATTTTCTGCTCCAAGATCATCCTTAGGCACTCCACCATTGTATTTGAGTGCTCTTATAGTAGCCACAAGAACTACTGCATCAGGCTTAAGTCCTGCCATACGGCACTTGATATCAAAGAATTTCTCTGCTCCGAGATCTGCACCAAAGCCTGCCTCTGTAAATACATAATCAGCTAATTTAAGAGCTGTCTTTGTAGCGCGTACACTGTTGCAGCCGTGTGCGATATTGGCAAACGGTCCGCCATGTACGATAGCCGGTGTATGCTCAAGTGTCTGGATAAGGTTTGGTTTTAAGGCATCCTTAAGAAGGGCTGCCATAGAACCTGTTGCCTTTATATCATCAGCAGTAACAGGCTTTCCATCGAAGGTATATGCCACGATGATCCTGCCGAGACGTTTTTTAAGATCTGCCATATCATCAGCCAGACAAAGTATAGCCATGATCTCTGATGCAACTGTGATAACAAAATGGTCCTCTCTTACCATTCCGTCCATCTTGCTTCCAAGTCCAACAACGACATTTCTAAGCACTCTGTCGTTCATGTCGATACATCTTTTCCATTTTATCTGGCGTGGATCTATTCCCAGCTCATTGCCCTGCTGGATATGATTGTCCAAAAGAGCGGCAAGGAGATTGTTTGCTGATGTGATAGCGTGGAAATCTCCTGTAAAATGAAGATTGAGATCCTCCATCGGAACTACCTGTGCGTATCCGCCTCCGGCAGCTCCACCCTTAATACCAAAGCAAGGTCCAAGTGACGGCTCACGAAGAGCTATAAGTGCTTTCTTGCCAAGTCTGCCGAATGCCTCTCCGAGACCTACGCTTGTTGTGGTCTTTCCCTCTCCTGCCGGAGTAGGATTTATAGCTGTCACAAGGATAAGTTTTCCATCAGGATTATCCTTTGTGCGGTTAATAAGCTCATCCGAGAGCTTTGCTTTATACTTTCCGTAAAGTTCGAGATCATCCTCATTGATCCCGATCGTTGCTGCTACATCTTTGATTGGAAGCATTACTGCCTCCTGTGCAATTTGAATATCACTTTTCATTTTATCGCTCCTTTATATTATGATTAGTTGCTGTTTTCAAGAATTGCATCCAATTCTTCTTTATTTACGAGGACCTTACGGGGCTTTGTTCCCTCCTCAGGTCCCACAACACCTGCTTCCTCAAGCTGATCCATGATGCGGGCGGCTCTGTTAAAGCCTATCTTTAAGTATCTTTGAAGCATACCTATTGATGCCTTTTCCTTGTCAGTGATTATGGATGCTGCTTCCGCAAAATATGCGTCCCTTCCATCATCCGAATTTTCCACATCAGATATTGTAACTGTATTATTTGATGTGTTGTTTGACAGGCTTTCCATTTTTTCTTGTATATCATTACTGTACTGTGCATTCTCATTATTTTCAATAATATATTTCACAATATCAGAAACTTCTTTGTCTGAGACAAATGCGCCCTGCACACGCAGAGGCTTTGGAACTCCCTGCGGATCAAATAACATATCACCTTTTCCAAGCAGTTTTTCAGCTCCGTTCATATCCAAAATAGTACGGCTGTCCACACCGCTTGTTACCGCAAATGCGATACGGCTTGGCATATTTGCCTTGATAAGACCTGTGATGACATTTACCGATGGTCTCTGTGTCGCTATGATAAGGTGTATTCCTGCGGCACGGGCAAGCTGTGCCAGTCGGCATATTGCTTCCTCGACATCCTTTGATGCCACCATCATAAGGTCTGCCAGCTCGTCTACTATGATAACTATCTGCGGCATCTTCTGCGGCTTTTCAGTCTCCGGACCTTCCATCGCATCTATCATGGCATTGTAGCCGTTTATCTCTCTTACACCGTTGTTGGCGAATTTCTCATATCTGTCTGTCATCTCCGAAACAGCCCAGTTGAGCGCGCCGGCCGCTTTTTTAGGATCTGTGACTACCGGTATCATAAGATGCGGTATGCCGTTGTATACACTAAGCTCTACAACCTTTGGATCTATCATGATAAGTTTTACCTCATCCGGTCTTGCCTTGTAGAGAATACTCATGATGATCGTATTGATACAAACTGATTTTCCTGATCCGGTCGCACCTGCAATGAGAAGATGTGGCATCTTTGCAATATCCGCAACCTTTACTTTTCCGGCAATATCTTTTCCTACAGCAAAGGCGATCTTTGATTTTGCAGCCTTAAACTCCTCAGACTCCACAAGCTCCCTGAAGGATACCGCAACGCTCTGGCTGTTAGGTACCTCAATACCCACAGCAGCCTTTCCCGGTATAGGTGCTTCAATTCGTATATCTGCTGCTGCAAGATTAAGCTTTATATCATCCGCAAGATTTACTATCTTACTTACCTTCACACCAAGCTCCGGTGTTATCTCAAATCTTGTAACAGCAGGGCCACAGCTTATATTGTTGACCTTTGCGTTTACTCCGAACACCTTAAGCGTCTGTTCAAGCTTTGCAGCAGTCTCACGCAAATGTGCCTGTGAATCGCCTGTCTTGCTCTTGTCAGCAGGCTTTAAAAGCTCCGGTGTCGGATACACATAGCTGCACTGGTTTACCGCGCTCTCGCTGTCGTGTAAGGCGATCTGTTCGCTTACCTTTTCTACCTCCTGCGCCAGCTCTTCTTTACTGGATTTTGCTTTCTTTTTCGTGCGTTCTGCTACAGGCGGCTCGCTTACTGCCGCTTTTTTCGTTTCCGATTCTGCCGGTATTTGCTCAGAAACCGGTTCTACAGCCTCCATACCATTTATCTGTTCTAAGGTCTGTCTGCCTAAGGCATCCGTGAGCTCATCCTCTATTCCGGCACCAATGATCGGTATCGGATCAGCCTCCGCCTCAACAGGTAAGACTGCTGTTCTTTCGGATGGCACACCAAAATCAGGCTTCTGCACTATCTCGCCCGATTTTAGGTTCGTGGTCTTTTTCTCTTTTACCTTTGGAAAATCAGGATAATTTTCTATATGTACCTCGCCCATCTCATCCATATCCGGGCCTGATCCCCCCTCGATCTTTGTATCAAGGGAAACACCTGTGATCTTGTTATCCATCCTGCGCTGCGCGCGTCTGCTTTTCTTCTCCGGGATCACATCCTCAGGCTTAATATCCGCGCGTTTTTTCCGTTGTGTGCGCTCCTTTGAGTCGCGCTCCTTTGATTTGTACTCGCGGTACTCCTGATAACGCTCATTATTTTCTTTTGCAGACTCATATACTTTTCGTCCACCGTTTCTCATGCCCTTCATAAGTGATTTTCCTGTAATGAGGACTATGCATATGATCATCGCAACAATATCTATAACATATGAGCCGATAAGTCCAAACCACGGCACAAGAAAATATCCTATAAGCGCGCCAAAAAAGCCGCCTCCCGAATGTCTCTGCACACTGTCCGTGTATGAGCGTACCGGATCTATCGCATCACCACTATACACTGCCAGATACATAAATACGCATATGAACCAGATGAGCAGTATCACCATAACCAGCTTCATTATGGCGTATGAATTGCCTTTGTTTGAGACAGCAAAGAAACTGCCCACAAGCAGTGCTATCGGAAAGATGTATGCCACCATTCCGAACACACCAAAAAGGAAGCCGCTGACAGCACTGCCAACGTGGCCTCCTATGCCAAGGTTGCTTATAAATAAAAGGATTGAAACAGCTACTATGATCCACAGGAAAACTTCTTTTTTAAAAGCCTGCTGTCTTTCTATCTCTGCCATTCTCTCCTTTTTTGTTTTTCTGTTAGATGAGGATTTCTTCCTCGTTGCCATGTAACTAACCTCCGATTTTTAAAGTACAAGGTATATAATAACATACTCCGGACAAATTTTCATTAACTTTTATTCTTATTGACCAACTCATGTATCTTTGCATAAGCCTCGTGTATTCCACCTACCTCGCATATTATTCCCTCATCCACAGACTCTTTTCCGACCAGCACTGTTCCGAGATCCTTTGTGAGCATTTTCGTGTTCATCATCATCTCCTCCATGCGTTCTGCCGAAAGGCTGCTGTGCTGCTCGACAAACGATATGATACGCTTCTGGATCTGCCTGAAATAATCATAAGTGGCCTTTGCACCTATAACTGTCCCACTGAGCCTGACAGGATGGATGATCATGGTAGCGGTCGGAACGATAAATGAATAATCCGCTGCCGTTGCAAGCGGGACTCCTATGGAATGACTTCCTCCGAGCACAAGCGATACTGTGGGCTTACTTATGGAAGCTATCATCTCAGCGATCGCCAGACCGCACTCGACATCTCCTCCTATTGTGTTTATAAGTATAAGCAGGCCATCAATCGACGGATCAGACTCCACCATTGCAAGCTTTGGCAACAGATGCTCATACTTTGTGGTCTTTACATTCTGTGAAAGGCAGTCATGCCCTTCCACTTCACCGATTATAGACATAAGAAATATATCTCCTGTCTTTCCCTGTCCGAATTCTACTATATTTTCATCTTTTTTATCCATACATACCTCCGTCAACCTGACTTTTATCACATAGGAAGTTACAACGTAATTTCATATATGATGAAAAATGCGGGCTAAAAAGCCCGCACTTAGTATGTATAAATGTATTAAATTTATTCTCCGATGAGGTAATTGTAAAGTCCCTCGTATTTGAACTTAGACGCATTCCAGGAGAAGTCCTTTGCCATGCCTCTGTCAACGATCTGATTCCACTCGCGCTTCTTGTCAAAGAAGATGTGCTTTGAATAATTGATAACAGCAAGCATCTCATCTGCGTTGTAGTTAGAGAAGGAAAAGCCGTCTCCGGCATTCTCATACTCATTGTATGGCTGAACAGTATCCTTAAGTCCACCCGTCTCACGGACGATAGGTACTGTACCATATCGAAATGAGATCATCTGTGTCAGTCCGCACGGCTCAAAACGTGATGGCATAAGGAATGCATCAGCCGCAGCATAAAGCTTATGAGCCAGATCATCTGAGTAACAGATATTTGCAGATACACGATCAGGATATTTCCAGGCATAATGTCTGAACATATTCTCGTACTGAGGATCTCCTGTTCCGATGACTACAAACTGTGTATAATCATCAACTATTCCCTCGATCACATGATTGATGAGGTCAAGGCCTTTCTGATCTGTAAGTCTTGAAATAAGACCTATCATGTATTTCTTCTTGTCCACTGCAAGTCCAAGCTCCTGCTGAAGCTTTGTCTTGTTGTTAAACTTCTTCTTGCGGAAATCTCCGGCATTGTAATTGTTGTATATCTTTCCATCTGTCTGGGGATCATATACGCTGTAGTCAATACCGTTTACGATACCCTGCATATCAAAATGCCTTGCGCTTAAAAGACCGTTTAAGCCCTCACCGTAATACTCTGTCTGGATTTCACCTGCGTAAGTATCACTTACTGTAGTGATATAATCAGCATACACAAGTCCACCCTTTAACATATTGGCATCTTTATTGAACTCGAGCTTGTCCGGTGTGAACAGATCATCTGTAAGACCTGACACTCCCTGTACCCACTCTTTGTCCCATACACCCTGGAACTTTAAGTTGTGGATAGTGATGATAGTCTTTATTCCCCAGAAGAATGGATTGGCTGAGAATTCATTCTTTAAGTATACAGGTAAAAGACCTGTCTGCCAGTCATGACAATGTATGATATCCGGCTTGAAATCGATAAGCGGAAGCATTGAAAGCACAGCTTTATCGAAAAATGTGAATTTTTCTATTTCAAACTTGGTATCTGAAGTATATGGAGAAAATCCTGTGTAAAACTCCTGATTGTCGATGAAATAGTATGTAATTCCGTCCTGCACATACTTAAGTACGCCCACATACTTGTCCTGCACATATGGTCCTGAACTCATGTAAAAATGTGTAACATACTCAAAGTTGTTACGGAAATGCTCCGGTATACAACTGTAATCAGGTATTACCACTCTTACGTCCCAGTACTCCTTGTCAAACTCTTTAGGAAGTGCACCGCATACATCTGCAAGACCTCCTGTTTTTATAAATGGAACACATTCTGAAGCTACAAATAGAATCTTCTTCATATTACTCCTCCCGTTTAAAACCCGTGATATTATTTAGTTTACTCTTCCCAGTTATGGTATACTTCCTGAACGTCATCATCGTCATCCAGAAGATCTAAGATACGTCCGATATTTGTGATATCAGCCTCATCTGTAAGTGTAACATATGTCTGAGGGATCATAGATACCTCTGCTGAAGCCATCTGGATACCAGCCTCCTCAAGTGCTGATCTTACTGCATCAAAATCAGCAGGTGCTGTTGTGATCTCGTAGCAGTCCTCTTCCTCCGCAAAGTCCTCTGCACCTGCGTCAAGAGCCTGCATCATAAGATCATCTGCATCCATATCGCACTCTTCTTTATCGATGATGATCTGTCCTTTTTCATCGAACATATAAGATACGCATCCCTGTGTTCCGATGCTTCCCTGTCCTTTTGTGAAAGCATTGCGGACATTGGCTGCTGTACGGTTCTTGTTGTCTGTAAGGCATTTTACTATGATAGCTGTACCTGAAGGACCATATCCCTCGTATGTAGCTGTCTCGTAATTTACATTGTTGCCATCTCCGGCAGCTTTTTTAATACCTCTTTCGATTGTATCGTTAGGCATGTTGTTTGCTTTTGCTTTTGCAACTACCTGTGCAAGCTTGAAATTGTTTGCAGGATCAGGTCCGCCCTCTTTAACTGCAACAGCGATCTCACGTCCGATCATTGTGAAGATCTTTCCTTTTGCTGCATCGTTCTTTTCTTTCTTATGCTTGATATTCGCAAATTTTGAATGTCCTGACATAATTTGTTTCCTCTTTTCTAATTTCTAAAAAATAATCCATACCCTATAATATCATTTTTTGTCTAATGGCGCAAGTTGTTACTGTCTGCAAGCTTTCTTATCATAACCTGCCGTATAACCTTGTCCTCTACGCTCTGGACAGAAAATTCGTATCCGTAGGCATTTATTACCGTTTTATCCCCTTCTTCCGGTATCTTGTCTGAAAGCGACACGATAAAGCCGTTCAGGGTCTCGTAGGCATCATCCTCAAGCGGCAGATCAAGAGCCTCCTTTACATCCGAAAACTCAGTCATGCCGTCCATGATAAATGTCTCATCATCATTTCTCTGGATAAAAGTCTCTTCCTCATCATGCTCATCCTCGATATTGCCGACAAGCTCCTCCAGGATATCCTCCATCGCAACAAGTCCCGATATCTGGCCGTACTCATCCACAACCATGGCAAGATGGCTCTTTTTCGACTGCATTGTCTTAAAGAGGTCATTGATATTTACCGTCTCAGGTATAAAATCAACAGGTCTTATAAGCCCGTCAATATCTTTTATGCTGGTACGGAATATTTCATTCCTCTCGAAAAATGTAAATGCATCCTTTATATGTAAAACTCCGATGATACTGTCCACATCATTTTCGTAAACAGGAAATCTTGATTTACCGGTATCTATGATAAATTCGATCGCATCTATAAACGACATATCTCCGTCAAGGCTTACTATATTCTTGCGATGTGTCATGATGTCTTTTACTTCTTTGTCATCAAATTCAAACACATTATGGATCATCTCTGCCTCTGATGCGAGAATAGTTCCCTGTTCATGGCCCTCTCTGACCATCGAAATGATCTCCTCCTCGGTCACATCATCGTTTCCGAGAATACCATCGAGAGTCTTTTTGTTGTTTTTCATTCCATAAAGCAATACACCGATCAGTACACACAGTACCGCATCCATGACTGCTAAAATTATAATCACATATAACATAATATTATCCTATGTATAAAGTTCAAGACTGATCTCAAGTGCTTTGTCGATTTTGAGCAGGATATTGTTGTCAAGATGGCACACTTTGTCTTTGAGCCTTTTCTTGTCTATCGTGCGAAGCTGCTCCAGCAATACTACAGAGTCCTTAGCGAGCGCGTACTCCTTGCACTTTAATTCCACATGTGTCGGAAGCTTTGCCTTGTGCATCTGCGACGTGATGGCCGCACATATGACAGTCGGGCTGTGCTTGTTTCCAACATCATTCTGTATTATAAGTACAGGTCTTACTCCGCCCTGCTCTGAACCGACAACCGGTCTTAGATCAGCATAATAAATATCTCCTCTTTGAATAATCATACACAATCCACTCCATATTATGGTATACAAAAAGTATTTCCAAATTTTTCGAGTGTATTCCGTATATATTTATTTTCTTTAATTTTTGTGATAGATCCTTGGAACTCTTGGTGTTATAAGACACGCAAACTCATAGTTAAATCTGCCCGAAAGCTCCCCGAGCTGTTCCATCGTGATCTCTTCATCACCATCCCTGCCAAGCAGAGTGACTGTATCTCCAGCCTTTACCTCAGGGATATCCGTAACATCGACCATGCACTGATCCATGCAGACCCTGCCGCATATAGGAGCTTTCTGTCCCCTGATAAGTACCCAGCCTTTATTTGACAGTCCTCTTGAATAACCGTCACCATAACCTACCGGCACGGTTGCGATCTTCATCTTCTTATCTACAGTAAATGTACCGCCATAGCTTATGCTTCTTCCCGGCTCAAGCTCCTTTACATATGCAACCCTGCTGTGAAGCGACATGACAGGCTTAAGTGAGATCTTAGTCTTGTCAACCTCTTCTGACGGCCAGAGTCCGTAAAGTGTGATACCTGCTCTTACCATATCCATATTGCTCTCAGGGATCTCTATGATACCCGCGCTGTTTGAACAATGCTTTATCGGGATATTTACTCCTTCTGCCTCAACCATTGCTATCATCTTATTAAAAAGCTCAAGCTGATCGTATGCCGGTGCTTTTGAAAGTTCATCAGCCCTTGCAAAATGAGTGAATATTCCCTCTATCATAATATTCGGAAGTTTAGAGATCTGTGCTATTATTTTTGCACTTTCCTCTGTCACCTGAAAACCGATGCGGCTCATTCCCGTATCTATCTTTATGTGTATATTGCAGGTCTTGTTTTTAGCTGACGCAATCCTTGAAAGCTCCTGAGCAGCCTCATATGTGCAGACTACCGGGCGCACATCATTATCCACGATCTCCTCAAACTGTTCCGGAAAGCTTAAGCCTAAAATAAGTATAGGCTTCTTTCTTCCTGCCGCAATAAGCTCCATAGCCTCGTTGCTCGTAGCTACAGCATATCCCCACAGATACGGAAGATTCTCAAGTACCTCTGAGATAGCAACTGCACCATGTCCATAACCGTCAGCCTTTATGACAGCCGCCATCTTTGTGCCCGGTTTTAATTTGTCATGCATTGACTCCATATTGTAAAGAATTGCGTCAAGATCTATGTCTGCTCTTATTCTGTTAATTGCCATTTTATTTCACCTTAATCCATATTTTATCTAATCCATTTATTATATCACTTGCTATCATACCATGGGAACCCATTTTGTCAAATTCCTCATCTCCTGCAAGTCCGTGAATATATGCACCGTATACTGCTGCCCGTTTTGCATCCTGCCACTGGGCTAAAAGTGCTCCGGTAATTCCAGAAAGCACATCTCCGCTTCCGGCTGTTGCCATACCGCTGTTGCCGGATAAGTTTATATAAGAAATGCCATCAGGGTAAGCTGTAATGCTCCTTGAATCTTTAAGGAGACATACCACATCATATTCCGCTGCAAATTTTCCTGCTGTGCCTATAACGTCCTTTTGTATATCAGCAATGGAAATCCCCATAAGGCGCGACATCTCGCCAAGATGCGGTGTTACTATAACCGGCATTTTATGATCTTTAAGGATATCCGTATCCTCTGATATGATATTCAGTGCATCCGCGTCAATAAGGATCGGCACATCGGCTTCTTTTAGCACATACTTTACGATATCATGTGCTTCTTTTCCTTTGCCGATCCCCGGGCCAAGCACGATAGCTGACGCCCAGGTAAGGCTGCTTTCTATATTATCATATGTGTCAAGGAGGGCTTCCGGTACACTGCATTGTATGATCGTGCGGTTTTCCTTTGGTGTCAGCACCTTTACAAGTCCGGCTCCGCTTTTGTATGCTGCTTTTGCCGCAAGGACAGCCGCACCAGCCATATTATAGCTTCCCGCTATGACAAGCAGCTTTCCAAAAGTGCCCTTATTTGAGTGTGACGGACGCTTTGGCATATCACAAAGATCATCCTTTGTAAGTGCTCTAAGCTGCGGCACATTTTCACAAAAGCTATGGTCATCTATTCCGATCTTTACTACTTTTACCTCTCCACCGCAGTCACAGCCCGGCCATAAAAGCAGTCCGGTCTTTTTATAGGAAAATGTATATGTTACATCCGCCTTAAATGCAGTCCCAAGTATATGTCCGTTGTCACAATCCACACCTGATGGTGCATCTATTGCGATCCTGTATCCCAAAGCCTCATTTAATATTCCGATTGCCTTTTTACACTCTCCGCTTATATCTCTTTGTAATCCTGTGCCAAAGACTGCATCTATTACGACATCACACTCTGCCGCGTCAGATATATCATTTATGACAGGAAAGTCATAATTTTTATATATCTTTTTTTGAAGTTCAAAAAGCTCACTTCCGCAGGAGTCCTCACCAAATATATAATGCACATATGCGTCATATCCAGCCTGCCTTAAAAGCCTTGCTATCGCTATGCCATCTCCCGCGTTATTTCCTTTGCCGCATATCACAGCAATCTTTTTTTCTTTTTTTATATATGTAACAAGCTCCCGGACAACACCTAAAGCAGCCTGTTCCATCAGTACCACTGACGGAACACCAAATCTGTCTGATGTAGTATTGTCCAGAAGCTTCATTTCATTGCCTGTAACGATATATTCCAAGATCAATCCCTCTTATCCGCATCAAATACCATCGGGTCATCATACTCGATATCAAAAAGATCAAGCACCTCTGCGCCAAAAATATCATGAAGGTATGAATAGATTTCCCTGTTATTTATGTCTCTGTTTTGCTTTTTTATGACATTTTTCTTAAGCTCAACCCTGATATTCGCGATCCACTCGTCAATCTCTTTTGATTCCTGACGGTTCTTTTCTATCTTCTCGCTGAAATAATCCATGGATAAAAGCATAAGCCGTTCATTTACCTCTACAATGCGCTGCTTTGTATCGGCAAGCTCTTCCTCGATACTGTCAACTCTCTCATTTATCTCATCAATGATCTGCTTATCTTTATCGAGCTTCTCATCTACATCATCACCCATATTGGCAACGATATTTGACATAGTCTGCGTCTTTAGTTTTTTAAGATCTTTCAGATCATTATTGCATCTGCCCTGCGTCTTTAAAAGCTCATCAAGCTCCTTTTCCGTGGCGGCAATTTCATCTGTCTTTCCATGAATGGCAAAAAGTCTGTGCCACTTCTGATCAAGCACCAGTATGGGTATCTTTTTACCCCTAAGCGCACCTTCAAAAGCTTCGCTGTCCTTCATTAACTCACCCTCTTATGTATCACTTTTTTGAGTTCTTTACGATATTATAGCTAAGCTGCATCAGACTATCCGAAAGATGCACACTCTCAACCACAACATCCTTGTCCGGTATCTCAAGATCCACATGTGCAAAATTCCATATAGCCTTTATTCCCAGATCTACAAGCTTCTGTGCTATGGTATCAGCCTTTGATTTTGGCATGGTAAGTGCCGCGATATCAACATCATGTGTTTTGCAGTACTCATCCAGCTCGTTTAGCATAAGGATCGGTATGCCTCGCACATTTCTGCCCTTTAACTCAGGATTTACATCAAAAAGTGCTACAATCCTGAACCCAAGCCTCTCAAACTTCACATAATTTGCAAGTGCCTGTCCGAGATTACCTGCACCGATTATGATGATACGATGCTCAGTGTCAAGTCCCATGATCTTGCCGATCTCCTCATAGAGGTACTGCACATTGTAACCGTAGCCCTGCTGCCCGAAACCACCAAAATTATTCAGATCCTGTCTGATCTGTGAAGCCGTAACCTTCATCCTGCGGCTTAGATCGTTTGATGATATGCGTTCCACGCCCTCATCAAGCAATTCTCCAAGGTATCTATAATATCTAGGCATTCTTCTTATGACTGCCTGTGAAATCTCTTTACTCAAAACAATTTCCTCCTTTAAAGACAAAAACCCAAGACTAATTATAATTTTTTGAAAGCATTCTGTCAATGTGTTAAGAATTTAACATTCCAAAAAATCATAAAAAAGTCCCGGGTAAAGCTCATTGAAAATTATAAAGTTTTTTCAAGCTCTTCTCTGATTGCCTTGATAAATCCTTCACTGTTTAATACTGTAGGATTTGGAATTGTAGTAATAAGGGCAAGATCCTTTGTCATCTTTCCGCTCTCTATAGTCTTGATACATGCAGCCTCAAGCTTGTCAGCAAAATCGCAGAGTGCCTGATTTGAGTCAAGCTCTCCTCTCTTTCTGAGTGCGCCTGTCCATGCAAAGATAGTAGCTACTGAGTTTGTGGATGTCTCCTCTCCCTTTAAGTGCTTGTAGTAGTGTCTCTGTACTGTTCCGTGAGCTGCCTCATACTCATAGTATCCGTGAGGTGATACAAGAACAGATGTCATCATGGCAAGTGAACCGAATGCAGATGAGATCATATCACTCATTACATCTCCGTCATAGTTCTTGCATGCCCAGATAAATCCACCCTCTGATTTCATTACTCTGGCAACAGCATCATCGATAAGTGTATAGAAATATGTGATTCCTGCTTTCTCGAATGCATCCTTGTACTGTGCATCGAAGATTTCCTGGAAAATATCCTTAAAGGTGTGATCGTATTTCTTTGAAATAGTATCCTTTGTTGCAAACCACAGATCCTGCTTTGTATCGAGTGCATACTTAAAGCAGCTATGTGCAAAACTCTCGATAGACTCATCTAAGTTGTGCTGTCCCTGAATGACTCCTGCACCCTTAAACTCATGGATGAGTTCTCTCGTCTCGGTACCGTCCTCTGCTGTAAATACAAGCTCTGCCTTTCCTGCTCCCGGTACTTTCATCTCTGTAGCCTTGTATACATCACCGTATGCGTGACGTGCGATCGTGATAGGCTTAACCCAGGTCTTTACATTTGGCTCTATTCCCTTTACAACGATAGGAGCACGGAAAACAGTTCCATCAAGCATGGCTCTTATTGTACCGTTAGGACTCTTCCACATCTCTTTAAGATCATACTCTGTCATTCTTGCCGCGTTTGGTGTGATAGTTGCGCATTTTACCGCAACACCATACTTCATGGTAGCTTTTGCAGAGTCAACTGTAACCTGATCGTTAGTACGATTTCGCTCCTCTAATCCGAGATCATAATACTCTGTCTTTAAGTCGATGAAAGGATTTAAAAGCTCATCCTTTATCATCTGCCAGAGAATTCTTGTCATCTCATCTCCGTCCATCTCTACAAGGGGTGTTGTCATCGTAATCTTGTTCATACTTTAATCTCCTTTACTTAATAAGGTTTTCCCAACCAAGTTTTTCCATATTTTTCTTGGAATTGTTTATATGCTCCTGGGCACATTTCTGTGCCAGTGATGCGTCGTGATTTTTAATGGCCTCGCATATCTGCTTGTGCTCCATGGTAGAGTTCTTGGCGCGCTTTGTCTCACCCAAAGTGACCTTTCTTACCCTGCCGACATACTCGTGGTACTCCTTTAGCACACGCATAAGCTCTTTACTGCCCGAAGCCTCATACAAAAGCTCATGAAATCTGTTATCCAGTTCAAGAAGCTGCTTTGCATTCCCTTTTTCCTCGTGGAATTCCGTGAGGTAAATATTCTCCTCCATAAGAGCCATATGCTCGTCAGATATCCTCGTAGCCGCCCATTTGGCGCAGAGTCCCTCAAGCAATGCCCTTATCTCATATATATCCCTTATGTCATCTACGGAAACTCCCTCAACGAAAGCCCCCTTATTGGGAATGATCGAAACCAGTCCCTCAAGCTCGAGCTGACGCAAGGCTTCCCTGACCGGAGTACGGCTTACTCCCAGCTCATCACCTATAGCCTTTTCCTTAAGCTCCTCACCTTTTGCAAACTTGCCTGCCAGTATGCCGTCCCTTATGTGGTTGTATACTCTGGCACTAAGGCTGTAATTATCATGTGACATATTATTTCCTCTTATAAAACTATATTGAGCTCTTTGCAGCAGTCTGTGATCTTTACAACAAGCTCATTGTCCGTGATCGTTGTGACACGTCCCTCATCATACTGCTCGTCAACCCATTCTTTTACCATGGCAACAAGCTTTGAGGTCTTGTCGATCTTTCTGTCATCAGGCAGACGGTAATATGTATTGATCCAGTGTGCTATGCCTGCAAGGCCTGATGTATTTGATACTGCTACAAGAGGTGGTCTGTTGAGGAATTTACCTGTATCAAATATATTATAAATCTCCTCATTTTTCAACAGTCCGTCTGCATGTATTCCTGCTCTTGTCACGTTAAAATTCTTTCCCACGAACGGAGTCCTGCTTGGCTGTACGTATCCAAGCTCCTTCTCGAAGTACTCTGAAAGCTCTGTGATAACTGTGGTATCCATGCCGTCAAGTGTACCCTTAAGCTGTGCATACTCAAATACCATAGCTTCAAGAGGTGTATTTCCGGTTCTCTCTCCGATACCAAACAGTGAGCAGTTTACACCGCTTGCTCCGTAAAGCCATGCTGTTGTGGAGTTGTTTACCGCCTTGTAAAAATCATTGTGTCCGTGCCACTCGATCTGTGATGAAGGCACACCTGCATGTGTGTTAAGACCGTAGATGATACCCGGTACACTTCGAGGGATAACCGCACCAGGGAAGTTGACTCCATATCCCATGGTATCGCAAGCTCTTACCTTGATAGGTATCTTGTACTCATCCTGAAGTTTCATAAGCTCTACGCAGAACGGAATGACAAATCCGTAAATATCCGAACGTGTGATATCCTCGAGATGGCATCTTGGGCTGATACCTGTCTCAAGACATTCTCTTATGACGCTTAAGTACATATTCATAACTTCGCGTCTTGTCATTTTCATTTTGTAAAAGATGTGATAATCAGAGCAGCTTACTAAAATACCTGTCTCCTTAAGTCCTATATCCTTTACAAGTTCGAAGTCCTTTTTGCTGGCACGTATCCAGGCTGTAACTTCCGGGAACTCGTATCCTCTCTCGAGACACTTGTACACTGCATCCCTGTCTTTTTTGCTGTATAGGAAAAATTCACTCTGTCTGATCTTGCCCTTCGGACCGCCTAACTTGTGCAGATAATCATATATGGTAACTATCTGTTCTGTGGTATATGGTGCTCTCGACTGCTGTCCGTCCCTGAAGGTCGTGTCGGTGATCCATATATCCTCAGGCATATTGTGGGGTACGATCCTGTCATTGAATGCTATCTTAGGAATTTCTGAATAAGGAAAGAGATTTCTAAAAGTATTCGGTGTTTCAACATCTGCAAGCTGATAAAAGTGCTCCTCAAGCTGTAACAGATTGGTCTTATGGTTCATTAAAACTTCTCTCATTTTCACATCTCCCGTGACTTGTTTTTTATCCTTTGAATAATTGTATACAATTATACTTTTTGTGTCAATAATATTTTTCAAACTTAATGTAACACTTTGTTATGGCTGTCATAACATAGAGTGTAAAGTAAATTTTTTGGAGGTCACATATGAGTGATTTAGCAGCAACAAACTGTTCATGCAGCAACGATAACGGATGCGGATGTTCTTCCGCTTTATGGATCATCCTCTTATTATGCTGCTGTTGCGGTAACGGAACATCATTCCTTTCAGGAGGAAACGGCTGTGGATGCGGTGACAACAACAATAGCTGTCTCTGGATCATCATCTTATGCCTTTTCTGCGGTGGTTTCGGCACAAATAACAACAGCGGATGCGGCTGTGGATGCGGCTGCGGTGGCAACGGAATCTGCTAAGTTTTCGCGCAGACTCTTACATTTTCTATGCTGCGGGTCATATAAGGCCCGCAGTTTTTAGGATTTTTCGCTATCTGATGTATATTTATACTTTTTATCATATTGCTGTTTTTCCTGTAGTTTTTCAAGGATCCTGCACTCTTTATTTACCTTGTGCTTTTTTACGCATTCTTCATCTATCTCGTATACATCATGACCATCTATTATAAGCATTTTTTGTCTTCTTAATGTTTTAATATAATATATGATAAGACCATGCATATTGTGATTTTCTTATCATATGATGTAAAAAAAGGATTTTTTTATGGACGAGGAAAACATGTTTACTCCCTTCGATGAAGTGACGCAGACAAAGGAGCTGCAGATGCTAAAGACCATGATCCCATACATGTCAAAACCAACGCAGCAGCAGATGACCATGATGGTGCATTACATATCGCTCATGAATTCCATGAAGATCATCTCGCAGGCTCCTGCCCTGTCGGTCGCGGAAACAGAAAGTCCTGCCGACAGAAGGCTCTCCATGCTTAACGCATTAAAGAAATACTGCAGCAAAAACGAGCAGGAAACAATAGACAATATGTTAAACATCTTTTCAATTTTAGAAAACAGGGAGATTTATGACAAAGCAGGAATTTTTAAATAATTTTGCGCAAAAGGAAAAACCAAAGGATACCACCAGTGCGATGCCCTTTCTTATGGAAAATATAAAAGAAGCCAAACGAAACGGCATAGAATTTACAAAGGAAGAGGTATATGAAATGTGCAGCGAGTTAAGCCGCAACCTGCCCGAGAAAAACCGCAGACAGGTCGAACGGCTTTTAAAACTTCTTTAAGATATGCTACAGTGAATCTGTGTTTATGCGAAGTATCTTGTCTATCGGTGCGGGTGAATTTCCTTTACCGTCAGTGCCCTCAAGATACTTTTCCCCCGCAGATTCAAATATTACATAAATACTGCCGTCCACAGCATCGAGTTCCTCCGATCCGGGCGGCATTTCAACTGTGATATCGGGATCGTTGGGACGCGACGAAAGCGCGATCAGCGATTTGTAGCACTTGATGTAGGACGAAATATTCCTGCCGTAGGAGGTGCTAAGATATACCTTTCCGCTCTCATCAAAGGATACCCCCTGCACTCTCGCAGGTATGGTGTACGAGCTTAAGCTGGTGAGCTTATCATCCTTCTGGTCATAGTAATATGCCACCATCTTTGATTTCATAAGGATATTGTGTGTGGCGATCCAGAGTCTGCCTCCGTAGTAGGTGATGCATGACGGCTTGTTGTCCACATCAAACACATCCACCACTCCTGTTGCATCAACGACCTGTTTTGAATTGGCTGTTGCCATAAGATCTATAAAATCATATGATATGCGCTCTATCGTGGTATCATATGAATTGCATACCCACACATTCTCCCCGTCATAAGCTATTCCTCCAAGATGGCTCTTTGCATCCATCCCCAGCGTAACAAGATATTCGCCATCTGTACGGTCAAATACCATAAGCTCTCCGAGTGCGCCCTCATCATTGGAATAGCTTGTAATGAGCACGTAATCAGGTGTGATACATATGCCCTGCGGACATTGTGACTCACTGAAAATATAATTATTAAGAAAATCAGATTCTTTTGTCTCCGGCATTCCCGGAATGTTTATCTCATCTATAAAATCATAATCGCAGTCCTTTAACAGCACATTGTCGGAATGTTTTCCGCTTTTATAGCTGTAATGTTCCACGCTGTATTCATTGTTTATGCTTCTGACCCATTTTGCATACACTATATAGCCCCTGCCCTGTTCATATGTCAGCACATCGGCTTTCTGTGTAAAATGCTTATCGAGATACCAGCCATCGAATTTGTATCCGAACTTGTGCGGCTCCCTGAGTCCCATGTATTTTTGTTTTGGCGTTATATAACCATAATTATTAACATTATTTGATGCTCCACCAAGATCATAATATATATATGATACCCCGTCAGCTTCCGACATATCATCGAAAAATGACTGTATTGAAAAACCGGAGCTAAAGGAGGCAGTATCTGCCTCCTTTAACTCTTCTGTTGCAAACACCTGAGTATTAGTAATAAGCAATGTAAGTAATATAATTCCGGCTATTTTACTCTTCAATGTCAACAAGTTTACTTGCCCTTTCTTCTATCTGTTTTGCGGCAACATCGTCCGGTGCCTGCTCATATCTGGCAAATTCATATGAGAATGTACCGCTGCCGCTCGTCATTGAGCGCAGCGCTGCGTTGTATCCGTACAATTCCAGATACGGTATATCTGCCAGTATCTCCTGACAGCCGTTGTCTGCCGGGTTCATACCCATGACTCTTGCCCTTCTCTTGTTAAGCTCGCCCATGATATCGCCTGTATACACCTCAGGTACTACTACCTTAAGTGCAGCAATAGGCTCAAGAAGAACAGGATTTGCATCGAGTACGCCCTTTTTAAAAGCCTGCTGCGCAGCAACCTTAAATGCCATCTCCGATGAATCTACCGGATGTGATGATCCGTCATACAGCACAGCTTTTATTCCGGTAACAGGATAAGCCGCAAGAGGTCCTTTTTTTACCGACTCGGCAATACCCTTTTCCACTGCCGGAAAGAAGTTCTTCGGAACAGCTCCACCGACTACGGTCTGCTCGAATACATATGGTGTATCCATATCTCCCGAAGGGTCAAACGTCATCTTTACATGTCCGTACTGTCCGTGACCACCCGACTGCTTTTTATATTTGTATTCGACATCGGATTTCTTTCTGATAGTCTCCTTAAATGCGACCTTCGGACGCGAAAGCTCGATCTCTACTTTGTATTTTTCAAGCAGTTCACTTGCAACCACCTCAAGCTGCATATCACCGATGCCATATAATACAGTCTGACCATTTTCGCTGTCATTTACGTTATTAAGTGTCAGATCTTCCATTAACAATTTCTGTAAAGCCTGTGATATCTTATCCTCATCGCCCTTTTTCTTTGCCTTGTAGCGCATTGCCACATAAGGTTTTGAAATGCTCGTGCGAAGATATGTAACAGGCATATTGCGTGTGGACAGTGAATCTGTGGTAAGTGTCTTTGAAAGCTTTGCGAGTGCTCCGATGTCACCTGCATGAAGCTCTTTTACTTCCTCTGTCTTTGCACCTTTTAAGATATAGAGCTTTCCTATCTTCTCATCCGTATCCCTGTGGTAATTGTAAAGCACATCATCTGTCTTTAGTACTCCTGAATTAACCTTGATAAGTGAATACTTACCGATGTAAGGATCGACTATTGACTTAAATACATACGCAGACTTTGCCTTTGCAAAATCATAATCTGCATTATACACCTCATTTGTCTTTGTGTTAATACCCGTGCAGCTTCTTCTCTCCGGACTTGGAAGATATTTTATGATATCAGCCATGAGTGTATACATGCCCCTTGCAAGGATATTTGATCCCATGAGCACAGGCACGATAGAGCCTTCGATAACATTTGCACGAAGTGCTGCTCTTATCTCATCCTCAGAGAACTCTTCCCCACCGAAATATCTGTCCATGAACTCTTCGCTCGTCTCTGCGACAGCCTCAAGAAGTGCTTCACGGCATATGCCTAAATTCTCCTTTGAATACTCAGGCACCTCGAATTTGTCCACGCCACCGGCATCATTCCATCTCTTTGCTTTCTGCTGGATGACATTGACATAACCTACAAACTGCTCATTCTCCCTGACAGGCAGATGGAATGGGGCGATCTTTTTGCCGTACAGCTCCTGAAGCTTTAATACCACATCCTTAAAGCTTGCATTGTCGATATCCATATCCGTTACAAATATCATCCTCGGCAGCTTATACTTCTCACAGATCTCCCACGCACGCTTTGTGCCTGTCTGTATGCCAGCCTTTCCTGATACAACTATGATCGCAGCATCTGCCACCGATACAGCTTCCTCTACCTCTCCCACAAAATCAAAAAAACCAGGAGTATCGAGAATATTTATTTTGACATTGTCCCACTCTATCGGTACGACCGATGTATGTATGGAAAACTGACGTTTTATCTCTTCTTTGTCAAAATCGCTTACTGTGTTGCCATCTGCTATCGTACCCATCCTCGTAGTCTGTCCTGCCAGAAATGACATGGCCTCGACCAGTGATGTCTTACCGCAGCCGCTGTGTCCTAAAAGGACAACGTTTCGAATCTTATCAGTAGTGTAAACATTCATTTCAAGTACCTCCCTAACATTATATTATGGATATATTGTACTAATCTTTGTGGTAATTTACAACACTTTTATGCAAAATGACCATATTTATTTATTATGCATAAGGCACAATATTTTATTGCTTTATAGTACTAAAGCTGTTATTATATTTTTATGACAATATAAAGTATCTAATCCACAAATTTGCAGGATTACGATACCTATTAAAAAACTGGAGAAACATTATGAAATTTAACACTGTCGGCTTTATAGGGCTTGGCCTGATCGGCGGCTCAATAGCCAGAAAAATGAAAGAAAACAATCCCGATGTCCATATTATTGCAACAGCCGGACATCAGACCACTATAGATGACGCCTTCGGACTCGGTCTCATCGAAAATGACAAGCTGCTGCCTCTTACGGCATTTAACACATGTGATGTCATTTTCCTCTGCGCTCCGGTCAACAACAATATCGCATATTTAAAAGAACTAAAAGATATAATAAAGCCCGACTGCATCATTACAGATGTCGGAAGCACAAAGACACAGATACACAAAACAGTAATAGAGCTTGGCATGGAGGACAATTTCATCGGAGGTCATCCTATGACAGGCTCCGAGAAAACAGGCATATTAAACTCAGACAAACAGCTTCTTGAAAATGCATACTATATAATCACACCGACCGCCAGAACCACAGAGACAAATCTGGCTGATTTTAAGGCATTTGTGCTCTCTCTTGGTTCAATAGCACTCATACTCGATTACAGAGAGCATGATCATGCCACAGCAGCCATCAGCCATCTGCCTCACATGATCGCATACTCGCTCGTCAATCTGGTGGAGAGCATCGACTCAGAAAAAGAGACTATGAAAACCATCGCAGCCGGTGGTTTCCGCGATGTCACACGAATTGCCGCATCCTCTCCCGTCATGTGGGAAAACATCTGTCAGTCCAACAAAGAGCAGCTTTTATCCCTCATGGATCAGTACGAAGATAATTTTCACACACTGCGCGAGCTTGTCGCACAAGGCGATTCAAAGACTCTTATGGATTATTTCCAGAATTCCAAGAATTACAGGGATTCCCTTACTCTTCCGGGTGCAAAGATCCGCAAGGATTTCCACGAGATTTTTGTGGATCTGGCAGACGAAGCAGGTGGTATCGCTGTGATCGCCAGTCTCTTGGCATTTAAGGGCATCAGCATCAAAAATATCGGTATCATAAACAACCGTGAGTTCGAGGACGGTGTACTCCGTATCGAGTTTTATGATGAGAAAGCTCTCGAGGCTGCTATCGAAGTGCTCTCAGAGCGCAACTACACCATATATCGAAGATAAATGTCATGCAGACGATCACATGAATATATTAAAAAACAGCAAAAAAGCCGGAAGTTTTTATGCTTTCCGACTTTTTTCTTCTAATATACACTCTTCTCGAGCACTTCATAGAAATCCTCAAACGTCTTTCTGCAGCAGTACGGATCAATGATCTCTATGCCATCATTTACAAGCCCTGCAAGCGTAAATGACATGGCTACCCTGTGATCCTCAAAAGTCTCAATCTGACAAGGCTTTGCCTCATCTAAAAGTGGATATATCTTAAGACCTGTTTCTGTCTCATCCACCTTCACACCCATAGCCTTTAAATTTACCAGTATGGCATTTATGCGGTCACATTCCTGCAACCTGATATGCGATATGCCGTCTATCTCAACCGGTTCTTTTGCGAACGGTGCTATTGCCGCAAGTGTGAGTGCCTGATCTGAAAATGCCGACAGATTCCATCTGCCGCCATGCATATGACCGTTGTGAGACGGGATACATACAATGCCCTCTTTCTCATCTGACAGAGCACATCCCATATCAACGAGCACATCAAAAAATGCCACATCTCCCTGAAGGCTTTTCCTGTGGACACCATTCACCTGTGACCTTACACCAAGAAGCGGACTCATGGCATAAAAATAACATGCAGCCGATACATCCGGCTCTACATCATACTCGAGTGCCTTATAGGCTGATCCCTCCGAGATAATATAGTTGCCCTTTTTGCTGTCACATATTACATCAAGTCCAAACTGGGACATCATCTTAAGTGTCATATCGACATAAGACATGCCATGTGAACCTGTCACATTGATCGTAAATGTCTTCTCCATTACCATTGCCGATATCAGAAGAGCACTCAAAAACTGACTGCTCTTGTCTACATTGATATCTACGCTGTCAGCATATGCTCCATCATTTCCTATCACAAATGGAAAATGATACTCTTCTTCGTCATACTCTATATGAGCACCGAGCTTCTCAAGTGACACGAGAAGATCCTTCATCGGACGCTTCTTCATCTGTTCTGAGGATGTGATATGGTATCTGCCCTTTGACAGACCAAGCAGTGCCGTGATAAAACGTGCAGCAGTTCCCGCACTTCCTACATCGATCTCTGCCCTGTTCTTTGGGATCTTTCCTCCAAATCCCGTAATTGTTATCTCCCTTTTTTCTTCATCCACCGCTACCGGGAAGCCGAGCTGTATCAGAGCATCAATAAAATGTCTCGAATCATCACTAAAAAGACACCCTTTTAAAACGCTGCGCCCATTGGCGAGTGCAGCGATTAAAAGGGCTCTGTTTGTGATACTTTTTGAGCCAGGTACACTGGTTACTATATCATGTGGATGATCTACTTTTTTAACTTTATAAATCATTGAAAATCTGATAAATATCAATCTTTAATGCATCTGTATCTGTCATACCGATAAATACTGCACCATAATGATATACTCCTTCTTCATCCTGTGTTCTGCGCACGATCTCGATAACAGCATCTACTATCTCTTTTGTCCAGATCTGGATCTTTGTATCGTAGTATGTATGCACCTCAAGTGGTACGTTTGCTTTGAATCCAATACCGCTTCTTGATATGTCGGTAACATCAACATGACAATATTTAAGAGTTGTAACTCCGTCCTCATCAAGTCTTTCAAGCTGTACAGACACGTCAATATCAAGACGCTTATGTTTTCTCTTTTCTTCCATGACCTCTACCCCATCTTATTTATTATGAATATACTTGTCTAATCCGTGATAGGAACTTAGAACTAAACATAATTATATATTAGTATATATGCTCTGATTTTACAAGTAAAACTTGCTTTATCACTCGTTCATGTTCATATCGTCTGTTATAAACATAGCATCGCCAAAGCTGAAAAACCTGTATTTTTCCTCAACTGCCTTTTTGTAAGCGG
>CAVABC010000031.1:0-30270 GCA_963586665.1 Acutalibacteraceae bacterium | reverse complement strand
CTTTGCAGATTTTGTATATATTCCAAAGCCGGAGTACAGGGAGGATTATCCTGCACTGGTGGTAGAACTCAAGTGGAATAAGTCGGCAAAGACTGCTATGGAGCAGATCAAAAATAGAAAGTATACTCAGTCTTTAGAACAGTATACGGGTGATATAATGCTTGTTGGAATCAATTATGATAAGAAGAACAAGGAACATTCATGCATGATAGAGGAGATTACTACAAACTAAATATTGAATTACATTAATGAAATTGTATTTTCAAAATGAAACCGTTATACTATATTCATAGTATAACGGATTTTTACTTGTATATAGTCTGTAAGGATGTTATTATACTCATTAGATAAAATCAAAGAGATTGAAAGAAGGAACTACATTATTATGAATATAGACGATTTAGTAGAAGTAAACGAATGTCCGTTATGTGGCGGTGGCGGAATTTTAGAGGAGGACTGTGGCAGTTCATACTATGTCACATGTCTTGACTGCGGATGCCATTCGGTAAATATAGGTTTTAAATCAGAGGATGAGAGACTTGATGCGGCAAGACGTACAGCAGAGCTGTGGAACTGCGGCAAGGTTATCTCAATGAGCCCGGGAGAATAATGTAGGAGGAACAAAATGCAGAATTTGACAAAGGTCGCTGTCGATGCAATGGGCGGTGACAATGCACCGGCAGAGGTAGTAAAGGGTGCGGTAAATGCAGTAAATGCGAGAAACGATATCAAAATCTTTCTCGTGGGCCAGCAGGAGCCGGTATCGGCTGAGCTGGAGAAATATACATACCCAAAGGAATGCATTGAGATAGTTGATGCACCGGAGGTTATCGAGATGGCGGAGCCGCCTGTTATAGCTATAAGACGCAAACGCCAGTCATCAATCGTAGTCGGAATGAATATGGTTAAGAATAAGGAGGCTGATGCTTTCGTTTCTGCCGGAAGTTCAGGAGCTGTTCTTGTAGGAGGACAGGTGATAGTCGGCAGGATAAAGGGGATACAAAGACCACCGCTTGCACCACTTATCCCGACAGAGAAGGGCGTATCCCTGCTCATAGACTGTGGAGCGAATGTGGATGCCAGAGCAGAGCACTTGGTACAGTTTGCAAAGATGGGGTCTATATACATGGAGCATGTTGTCGGTGTCAAAAATCCAAAGGTTGCGATAGTAAATATCGGTGCTGAGGAGGAAAAGGGCAACGCACTTGTAAAAGAGACTATGCCACTGCTTCGTGAGTGTGACGATATCAATTTTGTCGGCAGTATTGAGGCAAGGGACATACCAAAGGGTGATGCTGATGTCATAGTATGTGAGGCTTTCACAGGCAATGTCATTTTAAAGCTTTACGAGGGACTAAGCTCTACACTTATCGGAGTCATAAAAAAAGGTCTTATGAGCACACTAAAGAGCAAAATAGGTGCGGCACTTGCACTTCCGGCTCTTAAGAACACACTTAAGTCTTTTGATGCCACAGAGTATGGCGGAGCACCGCTTTTAGGTCTTAACGGACTGGTTGTAAAGACTCATGGCAGCTCCAAAGCAAAAGAGATCACTAACTCCATTTTCCAGTGTGTCACATTCAAGGAAAATGCGATTAATGATAAGATAAAAGAATATATTACCAATAATTAATAAAAACTAGGAATGAGAGGTAGAAATCATGGAATTTGAGAAGATCAGAGACATTATCGTAGAGGTACTTAACGTGGACGAGAACGAGGTAACAATGGAGTCAACCTTCATTGATGATCTCGGAGCTGATTCACTGGACGTATTCCAGATCATCATGGGACTTGAGGAGGAATTCGACATTGAGATCCCTAACGAGGCTGCTGAGAAGATCGTGACAGTAGGAGATGCCGTAGAGCAGATCAAAGCTGCAATGAATTCATAATTAAAAAGGCAGATTAGAGGAAAAGCCCTTTTTACGAGGGCTTTTCCTTGTTATTTTGGTATAGGAATTTCTATACTGCAAAATATCTATATGGATATATTATACACGGAGGAGATCATGGCAGATATCAATGAATTTCAAAATAAAATAAGTTATACATTTAAAAACAGACAACTTCTTGAGCAGGCTCTTACACACAGCTCATATGCCAATGAAAAGCACATGAAAAAACATTCAGACAATGAGCGTCTTGAGTTTTTGGGTGACGCGGTGCTTGAGATCGTATCGAGTGAATTCTTATTTATCAATTATCCGGAAAAGCCTGAGGGTGAGCTTACCAAGCTTCGTGCCAGCATAGTTTGTGAGCCGACTCTTGCACTTTGTACGGAACCGCTAGAGCTTGGCAAATACCTCCGCCTTGGAAAAGGTGAGGATCACACAGGCGGCAGAAAGAGAAAATCCATTCTCTCAGACGCACTCGAGGCAGTTATAGGTGCCATTTATTTAGATGGTGGTTTTACTAATGCAAAAGAGTTTGTGCTTAAGTTTATCATGACAGATATCGAGAACAAACAGCTCTTTTACGATAGCAAGACTATCCTTCAGGAGCTTATTCAGGGCAGACATGAGCAGCTTTCCTATGAGCTCATAGATGAGTCAGGCCCTGATCATGACAAGCAGTTTACTGTTGCGGTCAGCGTTGATGATGCGCAGATCAGTGTCGGAACAGGCCATACAAAAAAGGCGGCAGAACAGCAGGCTGCATATCAGGCACTTTTAGTGTTCAAAAACAGGGAGTAATTTAATGTATCTTAAGAGTTTGGAAGTACAGGGCTTTAAGTCCTTTGCCAATAAAATTGTCTTTGATTTCCACAATGGTATCACTGGCATAGTCGGACCTAACGGCAGTGGAAAAAGTAATGTTGCCGATGCGGTCAGATGGGTGCTCGGTGAGCAGAGTGCAAAGCAGCTCCGTGGAGCTTCAATGCAGGATGTTATCTTTGCAGGAACAGAGAACAGAAAGCCGCTCAGCTACGCATATGTAGCTATCACACTCGACAATTCGGATCATCAGCTTGCGATTGATTTCGAGGAGGTTACTGTTGCAAGACGAGTATACAGATCGGGAGAGAGCGAGTATCTCATCAATGGAAATCCATGCAGATTGAAAGAAGTATCAGAGCTTTTCTACGATACAGGTATCGGAAAAGAGGGATATTCCATCATCGGACAGGGACAGATTGACCGCATACTAAGCGGCAAGCCTGAGGAGAGACGTGAGCTTTTCGATGAGGCGGCAGGAATAGTCAAGTTTAAAAAGAGAAAAAATACAGCTCAGAAAAAGCTCGACAGCGAGAGGGAAAATCTCGTCCGGGTAAATGATATACTTTCTGAGCTTGAACGTCAGGTCGGACCGCTCCAGAGACAGTCTGAAAAGGCTCATACATATCTTAAAAAGAGAGAGGAGCTTAAGGCATATGATGTCAATATGTTCCTCCTGGAATCTGACCATATCGGGACGCAGCTTAAAGAAACAGAGGAAAAATACAACATCGCGGATGAACAGCTCAAAGAGACAAATGCCACTTATGAAAAGATAAAGGCAGAGTATGAGAAGCTGGGAATGGACATGCAGCAGATGGATGAACGGATAGAGTCACTCCGTGAGAATATCACGAGTACTTCATCTACCAGGCAAAAGCTCGAGAGCCAGATCCAGATATTAAAAGAGCAGATACATACCGCGCAGATGACGGACGAACATCTTTCATCACGTCTTGAGTCAATAGAGCTGGAAAAATCAGAGCGTATCAAAAGCCGTGAGGATTATGATGCACAAAAGGAAAAGCTCGATTCTGATATCACACGTATCACACAGGACGAGCAGAATGCCCGCGAAAGCTATGAGGCTATTCAGGCAGAGATAAACCGCTGCAATGAAGGTCTTGAAAAGGGCAAGAATGAGCTTATCGCTCTTTTGCAGGAACGCGGTACTATCCAGTCAAAACAGCAGCGTTTTGATACAATGATCGAGCAGATCAACATCAGAAAGGCAGAGCTTACAAAGCGGCTTCTCGACAGGAAAACGAAGGAGTCGGGACTTGATGATGTGCTTGCAGAGGCAACAGCCCAGCTTGATCGCATAAACAGCGAGATAGCTGAGTTAAAGGAAAAAGAGGCAGCTCTTACCGGAAAAGCGCGTGACTGGAGAGACAAGTCAAAAGAGAACGCAAGACTTATGGAGGAGGCGCAGACACAGTATCACAAGAGTGTTTCACGTCTCGAGTCTCTTAGGAACATTGCAGAGAGATATGATGGTTACGGCAACAGTATAAAGAAGGTTATGGAGCAGAAAGCTTCAAATCCGGGACTTTTAGGTGTTGTTTCAGATCTTATCCAGGTAGATAAGAAGTATGAGACTGCGATAGAGACTGCCTTAAGCGGAAATATCCAGAATATTGTCACGGAGGATGAGGCAACAGCCAAGAAAATGATCGGTTTCCTTAAGACCAATCATTTTGGACGTGCTACGTTCCTTCCACTTACCAGTGTAAGGGCAAACCGCAATCAAAAAAACGAGGCGGCACTCGGTGAAAAGGGTGTGCTTGGCATAGCAAACAAGCTGGTCAAATGCGATCCTAAGTTTGATGAGGTAGTTGCATATCTTCTTGGCAGAGTAATAGTTGTTGACACTATCGACAATGCGATAGCACTTGCAAAGAAAAACCACTATTCGCTTCATATCGTAACGATTGAGGGCGAATATCTTGCACCGGGAGGTTCCATGTCCGGTGGAGCTTTCAGAAATTCATCCAATCTTTTAGCCAGAAATCGTGAGATCGAAGAGCTTGAAAAGAAAGTAGATGAGGCAAAGACAAAGCTGAAAGAACTTCGTGCAAGAAAAGAGGATATCGCTACAGCGATAGCTTTAGGCGAGGAGGATATAGCTGCCACAAAGACACTTTTGCAGGAAAAATATATCGCACAGAATACTGCACAGATCAGTGTTGACAGGGCAAGGCTGCAGAAGAAGGAGAGCGAGAACGTCTACGAGGATCTGCGTACAGAGAATGCGGATATCGAAAGACAGATCGCAGAGATAAATCAGGGCAAGGAAGATATCGCAAGACAGCTCGAGGAATCAAAGCAGCGTGAAGCAGAGCTTTCACAGGAAAATAAGACCTTTAGCGAAATTCTCGAAAAGCAGAGCGGTCTTGAGCAGGAGGCTTCAAAGAAAGTTTCGGACATATCTTTAGAGCTTGCCAATATCACAAAGACAGCAGAGTTCGTTACGGAAAATATCAGCCGTATCAATGCCGAGATAGAGAAATTCGATGCAGAAAAGAAAGATCTCGTGGACAATGCGGCAAATGCAAAGGATGATATAGAAAAGAAACAGGCTGATATCGAGGCTATCACACAGACTATTTTGGCTTCACAGGACAGCAATACAAAGCTTGATGATGAGCTTAAGGAAAGTCTTGCAAAGAAAGAGCAGATGTCAGAGGATTACAGGGGATTTTTCCAGAAACAGGAAGAAATCTCGAAGCGTCAGGCTGATCTTGATAAAGAGATTTTCCGACTTAACAGCCAGAGAGAAAAATTAAAAGAGGCAGATGAGAACCAGATCAACTACATGTGGGAGGAATATGAGCTTACTCCACATGCGGCATTAGAGCTTAAAAATGATGCATATGATGATCTGCCATCACTCAAAAAGCTGATCGCAGGCATAAAGGATGAGATCAGAAAGCTTGGTGACGTAAACGTAAATGCTATCGAGGAATACAAGGAGATATCACAGAGATATGAGTTCCTAAAGGGACAGCATGACGATCTCGTGGAGGCTGAAAAGACTCTCATGGGTATCATTGATGAGCTCGACAGCGGCATGCGAAAGCAGTTTACGGAGAAGTTTGCAGAGATACAAAGAGAGTTTGACAAATCCTTTAAACAGCTCTTCGGTGGCGGACACGGTACGCTTGAGCTGGTTGAGGATGAGGATATCTTAGAGTGCGGCATCAGAATTATTGCACAGCCACCCGGAAAGAAACTTCAGAATATGATGCAGATGTCCGGTGGAGAAAAGGCACTTACAGCCATAGCACTGCTTTTTGCCATTCAGGCATTAAAGCCTTCGCCATTCTGTCTGCTTGACGAGATAGAGGCTGCGCTTGATGACTCAAACGTTTCGCGCTACGCCAATTATCTTAACAAGCTGACGAAGAATACGCAGTTTATCGTTATCACGCATAGACGAGGAACAATGGCGGCAGCAGACAGACTTTATGGTATCACCATGCAGGAAAAAGGTGTTTCCACACTCGTTTCAGTAAATCTCATAGAAAATGACCTGAGTGAGTAATATAGCATATAATATGGAGGACAGACAGCATATGGAAGAAAAAGAGAAAAAACCAGGATTTTTCAAAAGACTTGTATCGGGACTTACAAAGACCAGAGACAATATAGTATCCGGCATTGATTCGCTTTTCAGCGGATTTTCACACATAGATGATGATTTTTATGAGGAGCTTGAGGAGATTCTCATCATGGGAGATCTCGGAGTAAGAGCTACAGAGGACATTATCGAGGACTTAAAGCGCAAGGTAAAAGAGCAGCATATCAAGGAGCCGGCAGACTGCAAGGAACTTCTGATCGAGAGTATCAAGGAGCAGATGAAGGTAGGGGATACGGCATACCGTTTTGAAAACGAGAAATCAGTAGTGCTTGTGATCGGTGTAAACGGAGTCGGAAAGACTACAACAGTAGGAAAGCTTGCAGGAAAGTTAAAGGATCAGGGTAAGAAAGTCGTTATCGCAGGAGCAGATACCTTCAGGGCGGCAGCAGGAGACCAGCTCAAAGAGTGGGCTAATCGTGCTGGTGTTGATATGATTGGCGGTGCAGAGGGCGCAGATCCGGGATCTGTGGTATATGATGCGACACAGGCTGCCAAAGCAAGAAACGCAGATGTACTTCTCGTTGATACAGCAGGAAGACTTCACAATAAGAAAAACCTCATGAATGAGCTTGGCAAGATCAACAAGATCTTAGAGAACGAATATCCTGATGCATACAGAGAGACTCTCGTAGTGCTCGATGCCACAACAGGTCAGAACGCTCTCGTTCAGGCGAAGGAATTTTCAGATGTTGCAAAGATATCAGGTATCGTGCTTACAAAGATGGACGGAACAGCCAAGGGTGGTATCGCAGTTGCTATCCAGTCAGAGCTTTCAGTGCCGGTTAAGTACATCGGAGTGGGCGAGACGATAGACGATCTTCAGAAATTTGATTCTGATGAGTTCGTAAATGCACTGTTTGATAAACAATCTAAAGAGGATGTTGAATCATAAATATAGTATTTTAAAGTTTGACAGAATGGAGTATATTATATATTATATGTGCACACTTACAAAATGGTGTCAGGCATGTATATGAAGGGTAGTTGAACAATAGAGAGTTGTCAGCGGGAAAGAAAGGAAGTAATAAAATGCTTACATTGGACAAATTTGAGGAAGCAAGCAAAAAAGTAAAAGAGGTCACTCTTGAGACAAAGCTTGTATATAGTGATTACCTAAGTGAACAGACAGGTAACAAAGTGTATTTAAAGCCTGAGAATATGCAGTTTACAGGAGCTTACAAGGTAAGAGGTGCATATTACAAGATCAGCACGCTCACAGATGAGGAGAGAGCAAAGGGACTTATAACAGCCTCTGCCGGAAACCATGCACAGGGCGTGGCTTACGCAGCAAAATGCTATGGCTGCAAGGCTGTCATCGTTATGCCAACCACCACACCACTTATCAAGGTAAACCGTACAAAGAGCTACGGAGCAGAGGTTGTACTTTACGGAGATGTGTACGATGAGGCATGCGCAAAGGCTTACGAGCTCGCTGAAAAAGAGGGATATACATTCATTCATCCATTTGACGATCTGGCTGTTGCAACAGGACAGGGAACTATCGCCATGGAGATATTTAAGGAGCTTCCACTCGTTGAATACATACTTGTGCCAATCGGAGGAGGCGGACTTGCAACAGGGGTTTCCACACTCGCAAAGCTCTTAAATCCAAAGATCAAAGTAATAGGAGTAGAGCCTGCCGGAGCAAACTGTATGCAGGAATCCTTCAAAAACGGCAAGGTTACGACTCTTCCTACAGTAAATACTATCGCAGACGGTACTGCCGTAAAGACACCGGGATCTAATATTTTCCCATATATCCGCAAGAATCTTGATGATATCATAACTGTTGAGGATGATGAGCTTATCGTAGCATTCCTTGATATGGTGGAAAATCACAAGATGGTAGTCGAGAACTCAGGACTTCTTACAGTCGCTGCACTTAAGCACCTCGGAGTAAAAGATAAGAGAGTTGTATCTATATTAAGCGGTGGAAACATGGATGTCATCACCATGTCATCAGTGGTACAGCAGGGACTTATCTTCAGAGACAGGATCTTTACCGTATCAGTGCTTCTTCCTGACAAGCCTGGCGAGCTTGCAAAGGTATCACAGACACTTGCCGATGTACAGGGCAACGTAATAAAGCTTGAGCACAATCAGTTTGTCACAACAAACAGAAGTGCGGCAGTTGAGCTTCGCATCACACTTGAGTGTTTTGGTACAGACCATAAGGAACAGATCATGAAAGCACTTGAGAAAAAGGGGTATAAGCCAAGAATCGTGCGCACTATGATCTAATGGGACAGCAGAAAATCCTTAAAAAGCAGTATATTTTTAAAAAAATATAAACTATCAAGTATTTTTACTTGACACCTCGGATCCTATGTGTTATTCTACCATAGGTTCGAGGGAAAAAGAGGATTACTTGATATGGAAGAAAAACTTGAACAGGCATATTTATATGATTTTTATGGTGAGCTTTTGAATGAGCATCAGCGTCAGATATATGAGGATTTTGTTTTCAATGATCTCTCGCTCGGTGAGATAGCCGGTGAGGAGGGCATTTCCCGTCAGGGGGTTGCCGATATGATCAAGCGATGCAATAAGAAGCTTGAGAGCTTTGAGGATAAGCTTCACCTCGTGGCAAAGTTCGTATCCATCAGAGATGATATCGAGCGTATCCATGCGCTGACAGCCGATTTTAAAGAATCACATAATGAGCTATTAATGAATGAAATCGAATCTATTTCGAATCAGATATTAGAGGAGCTGTAATATGGCATTTGACAGTTTATCAGAAAAACTGCAGAACGTTTTCAAAAATCTCCGAAGCAAGGGAAAGCTTACTGAGGATGATGTAAAGGCTGCTCTTAAGGAAGTTAAGATGGCACTCCTTGAGGCCGATGTTAACTTCAGGGTTGTTAAGCAGTTCACCAAGAGTGTTCAGGAGAGAGCAATCGGACAGGATGTCATGAATGGTCTTAATCCGGGCCAGATGGTCATTAAGATCGTAAACGAAGAGATGATCAAGCTCATGGGTTCTGAGACTACAGAGATTGCTTTCAGACCGGGCAAGGAGCTTACCGTTATCATGATGGTAGGTCTTCAGGGAGCCGGTAAGACAACCACCACAGCAAAGATCGCGGGCAAGCTCAAATCAAAGGGCAAGAAATCACTGCTGGTAGCATGTGATGTGTATCGTCCGGCCGCCATTGAGCAGTTAAAGATCAATGGAGAGAAGCAGGGCGTTGAGGTTTTCTCCATGGGAGACAAGAACAAACCTGCGGATATCGCAAAAGCAGCAATAGAGCATGCTAAGAAAAACGATTTTAATGTTGTTATCATCGATACTGCCGGACGTCTTCACATAGACGAGGACATGATGGCAGAGCTTATTGAGATAAAAGAAGCTACAGATGTTTTCCAGACACTTCTCGTGGTTGATGCCATGACAGGTCAGGATGCGGTAAATGTAGCAGGCACTTTTGATGAAAAGATAGGAATTGACGGAGTTATCATCACAAAGCTTGATGGTGATACCCGAGGCGGTGCGGCACTTTCCATAAGAGCCGTGACAGGAAAGCCAATCCTCTACGCAGGAATGGGCGAAAAGCTGTCAGACCTCGAGCAGTTCTATCCGGAGCGTATGGCTTCACGAATTCTCGGCATGGGTGATGTGCTTTCCATGATAGAAAAGGCACAGGAGAACATTGACGAGGAACAGGCTAAAAAGCTTGAAGAGAAGATGCGCAAGAATGAGTTTGACTTTGAGATGTATCTTGATTCGATGAGTCAGATGAAGAAGATGGGCGGTCTTTCAAGCATCATGGGTATGATGCCGGGAATGGGACTTGGCAATGGCAAGATGCCGGATATAGATACGGATCAGGCTGAAAAGGGCATGGCTCGTACAGAGGCTATCATCTATTCCATGACGCCTGAAGAGAGACGCAATCCAAAGCTTCTAAGTCCAAGCCGCAAGGCACGTATCGCAAGAGGCGCAGGTGTGGATATTTCAGAAGTCAACAGACTGGTAAAACAGTTTGAGCAGACAAAGAAGCTCATGAAGCAGATGCCGGGCATGATGGGCGGCAAGAAAGGACGTCGTGGAGGCGGACTTGGCGGAATGTTCAAAGGACTTCCGTTCTAAGATATTTTTGTTAACAAAAGTATTTTTATTTACTTTTGATATAAATTAATAAAACCTATGAGGAGGTGAAACACAATGGCAGTAAAGATCAGATTAAGAAGAATGGGACAGAAGAAAGCTCCTTTCTATAGAATCGTAGTTGCAGACTCTAGATCACCAAGAGATGGAAGATGCATCGAGGAGATCGGAACATACGATCCAACTAAGGATCCTAGCGAGTATCATGTAAATGAGGAATTAGCTAAGAAATGGTTATCAAATGGCGCACAGCCAACTGAGACAGTAGCTAGAATCTTCAAGAATGCTGGTATCGAGAAATAGGATAAAGAGGTGGCGTAATGAAAGAATTAGTTGAAGTAATTGCAAAATCTTTAGTTGATTATCCGGATGAGGTTAATGTAACTGAGACCGAAAACGAGAAAGCAATTGTTTTGGAATTACGTGTTGCACAGTCTGACATGGGCAAAGTGATCGGCAAACAGGGACGTATTGCTAAGGCTATCCGTTCAGTTGTAAAAGCCGCAGCCTCTAAAGAAGACAAAAAGGTTATTGTTGAGATAGTACAGTAACATCAGGGCATCTCGAAAGAGATGCCTTTTGTATACCATAAACTTCATGTAACTGCTTAAGCAGCTTCAAAGTTACAATTTTATATATTTCAGGGAGAAAAGATGGAAGATTTATTACAGGTAGGTGTGATCACAAGCACACACGGTATCCGTGGAGAGGTAAAGGTATTCCCGACCACAGATGATGCAGGACGCTTCAAAAAGCTTAAAAATGTAATATTGGACAATGGAAAAGAACACAGGGAACTGGAAATAACCTCTGTCAAATTTTTCAAGAATCAGGTGATCTTGAAATTTAAGGGCATTGATGACATAAATGACGTAGAAAAATACAAAAAGGCACCTCTTTTCGTGACAAGAGAGAATGCTGTTCCGCTCGAGGAGAATGAGTACTTTATAGCAGACCTGATCGGTCTTAAAGTGACCTCTGACGAGGGCGAGGAGCTTGGAGTGATAGATGATGTGCTCCAGACAGGTGCCAATGATGTTTATATAATAAAGAAAAAAGGCGCAGAGGATCTGCTTCTTCCTGCGATAAAGGACTGCGTGCTTGACGTGGACGTGGAGGCTGGAACCATGAAGGTGCATGTGCTTCCGGGACTGCGATAGTATATAAAAAATATATTAGGAGAATTTGCATGAGATTTCATGTACTTACCCTGTTTCCACAGATGATAGAACAGGGGCTGTCTGAGAGTATCACAGGCAGGGCATTAAAACAGAATATCATATCACTTGAGACTGTAAACATCAGGGATTTTGCCAATAACAAGCACAACAAGGTAGATGATTATACCTATGGCGGTGGTGCCGGTATGCTTATGCAGGCAGAACCTGTCTATCAGGCGGTGCGCAGTGTGGCGGATCGCATTATGGCAGATCACATTATGGACAGGTCACATGAATGTGGCAATGACAATAGTAGTAACAGTGATAAGATGTGTATATCAGAAAAGATACGCGAACATAATGCAAGGATCGTATACGTGACTCCACAGGGACGCGTGTTCGATCAGCAGATGGCAGCCGGATTTGCAAAATGTGATGATCTTGTGTTCCTCTGCGGACATTACGAGGGAATCGATGAAAGAGTGCTCGAGGAGACTGTAACGGACTATGTATCTATAGGTGATTATGTACTTACAGGAGGCGAGCTTCCTTCGATGGTGATGATCGATGCGATATCAAGGCTTGTACCGGGAGTACTTCACAATGATATATCCGCAGAGACAGAGTCATTTCACGGCAATCTGTTAGAGTATCCGCAGTACTCAAGACCTGTTGAGTGGCACGGCAGAAAAGTGCCTGATGTGCTCATGTCGGGAAATCAGAAGAATATCGATAAATGGAGACTGGAAAAGTCCATAGAGCGCACAAAGGAGCGCAGACCTGATCTGTACGCAGAGTATGAAAGACTTGACAGATGCCGCGAACTTCTTATGAAAAATAAGCTTCTTCATATGGATATGATAGAGCTTATAAACCGCGGACATGCCGAGATCATATTTGAGGCAGATGGAGAGTATCTGCTTCGGGATATAGTTTCAAAGGTGTGCTTTCACACGAATGTCAAAGAAATAAAAAAGGCATCCGGCAGAAAGCTAAAACCGGATATAATAGAAGCCATAACAAACGGAATAGTCCTCCATCAGCAGGAATATGTCGATATGTTTAAGGAGAGCGGCTTTACAGAGACTGTTGAGTGCAGACAGGCTGTATACACCAGAAAAGAAAAACTTCCGGTCAGTGGACTTTACAGACCTGACGGAAAACCTATGCCAAATGGACTCGTGATAGAAAAGCTCGATGAAAGCCACAGCGATGAGGCGGCACCGATGTATCCGGGCTTTGATGAGCCGGACTATATCAGACAAAGGATTATCGCAGGAGCAGTGTACGGAGCATTCTTATCATGTGGAGATGGCACTGTTTCGGAAAAAGTTCCTGAAAATAGAATACTGGCAGGAATAATCGGTATCCATGAAGAGGGCAGCATCGGTATGCTCTATGTAAAACCGGAGTACAGACACCAAAAAATTGCCAAAGCCCTCGAGACATATGCCTTTAATATGGCATTGGAAAACGGCTGGATTCCGTACGGACAGGTTATCGTGGGAAATGAGCCGTCGATGAAATTGCAGGAAGACATGGGGCTATATTTTTCAAAAACATCGGTTTACTGGATGACGAAATAAAAAAACACTTGATTTTATATGACAATTATGGTAAAGTACCAATGTTGTGAATAAAAGTGATGGTCCTCTGTTGTGAAAATAGTAGTAGCATTAAGAACGTCAAAATGATTAGGAGGTCACAAAATGAACGCAAGTGAAATTATTAAGAGCATTGAGAACGAGCAGTTAAAGGCTGAGGTACCTGAGTTTTCTGTAGGAGATACTGTTAAAGTATACGGAAAAATCAAAGAGGGTAACCGTGAGCGTATCCAGGTATTCGAGGGAACTGTTATTAAGAAACAGAACGGATCAAACCGTACAACATTCACAGTTAGAAAGCTTTCTAACGGTGTAGGTGTTGAGAAGACTTGGCCACTCCACTCTCCAAACGTAGAGAAGGTTGAAGTAGTACGTAAAGGTAAAGTACGTCGTGCTAAACTTTACTACTTAAGAGATCGTATCGGTAAAGCTGCTAAGGTTAAAGAGCTTGTAAAATAATATTTAACGCGAAAAAGACCGCTACTTTGCGAGAAATCGTAGAGGGCGGTTTTTTTTAATGGGAAGTGTTTGCGAGGCGGAGGCATGGTTTACATGTGGGAATTTTTAATATATAATAAAAAACACGTGATTTTATAAGTTGTGAGGTTAGTACAATGGCTAGAAGAACAGGACTTAATTTCAGAAAACAGCGAAGAAAATTCAATCTTCCGTTATTTAAGGAGATAATATCATGGATATTGTCGCTTGCGATAGTGATATGTCTGGCATACGTGCTTGTTGCTTTTTTCGGTATCAGGACAAACGTAGTAGGTCAGGCGATGGAGCAGACCTTAGAGGATAATGATGAGATACTCGTAAACAAATTTGCATACATAGTTTCAAAGCCGAAGGCTGGCGATGTGGTCGTATTTCTGCCAAACGGCAATAAGAAATCACATTATTACATCAGAAGAGTTGTCGCAGTACCAGGCGATACCGTACAGGTAAAGGATGGCGCGCTCTATGTAAATGATGAGATATACAAGGAAAAGGTTGATGTGGCATCCATGGAGGATGCGGGAATAGCGGCAGATCCGATAAAGCTTGGAAGCGATGAGTATTTCGTGCTCGGTGACAACCGAAACAACAGCGAGGACAGCCGTTATGCCAATATCGGCAATGTGAAAAAGGAATATATTATCGGAAAAGCATGGTTCCGATTTGCCGGTATTGGAGATTTCGGCATGATAAAATAAAAAGAAAGAATAGGTGAATTATGAATTTTCAGTGGTATCCGGGACATATGACAAAGGCAAAACGTCAGATGCAGGAGGACATAAAGCTTATAGATCTCGTTATAGAGCTGGTGGATGCGAGAATCCCGTTATCCAGCCGTAACCCTGACATAGATGATCTTGGCAGAAATAAATACCGCCTGATACTGATGAACAAATCAGATCTGGCTGATAAAGAGCGCACGAAAGAGTGGAGCGCATACTTCAAGGAAAAAGGCTTTTTTGTCGTAAGCCTTGATGCGAGGACAAAAAACAGCATGAAGAGCATCACGGATATCGTGATGGAGGTATGTAAGGAAAAGATCGAGCGAGACAGAAAGCGCGGTATCAAAAACCGTCCGGTAAGAGCCATGGTCGTTGGTATTCCAAACGTGGGAAAATCCACATTTATCAATTCCTATGCGGGAAAAGCCTGTGCAAAGACGGGAAACAAGCCGGGGGTTACAAAGGGAAAACAGTGGATCAGACTCAATAAGAACGTAGAGCTTCTGGATACTCCGGGTATCCTTTGGCCAAAATTCGAGGATCAGATAGTAGGACTTCGTCTGGCTCTTATCGGTTCGATAAAGGACGAGATATTGAATGTGGATGAGCTGGCAGTAGAGCTTGTGAAGTTTTTAAAAACAGAATATCCGGGACTTCTGACTGAAAGGTACGAGGTAAATGAGGACTCAGATATCATTGACCTGATAAATGAAGTGGCTGTAAACAGAAAATGCATCTCAAAGGGTGGAGAGCCTGATTACAGCAAGGCGGCTGCACTTATCATAGATGATTTCAGAAGCGGAAAGCTCGGACGTATCACACTTGAGCAGCCTGATAAGAATTAAGGATACGAAACAAAAACACATAAAAGAGAATAAGAAAATGGCAGCAGAAAAAATAGGCGATATAAAAGAACAACTTAAAAACACAGCGGACACACAGCTTGGAGGGTTCATAGAATGCTATGAGTCTGATGATAGAAGCGGTGTGGTAAAGATCGTAGACAGTGCAAAAAAGCGTCTGGAAAAATACGAAAAAGAGCTTATTCGCACGGAAAATCTTAAAAAGTACGAAAAGGAATATGCAGCATATGCCAATATATGCGGTATAGATGAGGTGGGAAGAGGCCCTCTTGCCGGTCCTGTTGTGGCATGTGCAGTTATACTTCCAAAGGACTGCGATATCATCTATATCAATGACTCAAAGAAGCTTTCGGCAGCCAAAAGAGAAGAGCTTTATGATGTGATCATGGAAAAGGCCGTATCGGTAGGAATAGGCATGGCATCACATGAGAGGATAGACGAGATAAATATACTTCAGGCCACATATGAGGCAATGAGACAGGCTATAAGCAGACTTGATCCACAGCCGGATCTGCTTTTAAACGATGCAGTTACGATCCCACAGGTGGATATAAAGCAGGTTCCTATCATAAAGGGTGATGCAAAGAGCATTTCTATAGGAGCTGCAAGTATCGTGGCAAAGGTGACGAGGGACAGGATGATGGTCGAGTATGACAATATCTATCCGGGCTATGGATTTGCGGCAAATAAGGGCTATGGTTCTGCCGAGCACATTGCAGCTTTAAAGGAAGTTGGTCCATCACCGATACACAGGGCATCTTTTATTAAGAATTTTGTGTAGCCGGATAAAGTCTGGTCAGATGGAATAAGACGCAAATAAATGCTCAAATACCAATAAGCAATCAGATAATAATAAATGATCAGGTATATTGATAATACAGGAGAGGGATATGACACTTCAACAACTTAGACAGGTACTCACAATAGCAGAATCAAATTCCATGAACGAGGCGGCAAAAAAGCTTTTTATCTCACAGCCGAACCTTTCAGCGACAGTCCGTGAGGTGGAGGAAGAGCTTGGAATAACCGTATTTATGAGAAATAACCGTGGAATAACAGTGACAGCTGAGGGAGAGGAATTCTTAGGCTATGCCAAGCAGGTCGTAGAACAGTATCATCTGCTCGAAAACAGATACTTAAATGTCGAGTCCAAGAAGAAATTCTCCGTATCTATGCAGCATTATTCATTTGCGGTAAAGGCGTTTGTGCAGCTTGCAAGGGAAGTCGGCATGGATGAGTATGAGTTTGCGGTTCATGAAACCAAGACAAAAGAAGTGATCGACAATGTTAAAAATCTAAAGAGCGAGCTTGGAGTACTCTATATAAGTGATTTTAATGAAAAAGTACTTAAAAAGCTGTTTAAGGAGTGTGATCTAGAGTTTACAGAGCTGTTTGCCTGCGATACCTATGTGTATCTGTGGAAAGATCATCCGCTTGCATCCAAGAAGGTGATCTGCATGGAAGATCTGCAGGAATACCCTTGTCTGGCATTCGAGCAGGGAGTGAATAATTCGTTCTACTATGCCGAGGAGATGATGAGCACATATGAGTACAAGCGCATCATTAAAGCAGATGATCGCGCCACAATGTTAAATCTGATGGTCGGTCTGGATGGTTTTACACTCTGCTCCGGTATCATATCAGAAGATCTGAACGGAAATAATTATGCTGCGATCCCCTTAAAAGAGAGTGAGAAAATGCATATAGGTTATATAAAACACAAGGGACAAAAGCTCAGTAAATTGGGCGAAATATACATAAATGCACTGAAAAACTATGAAAATAAGGTTTTATGATAGATTAAAATTTTGTGTAACATGGAAATTAAATTAATTAAAAAGCATTAATATTTTGTGGAATATTCACAGGCACATTGTTTTTGTACAAATACATGGATAAAAAATTAGTGAAAAATACTTTTCCATATCCGTAAATATCCACGTAAATTGCAGAAAATCAACGTTTTGTCGGACATTGCGAATTTTTGACATATCAATTTCACATGCTATAATAGGCGCAACAGTTAAAAGTGCGAAAGCACAGTGTTTTTTGATTATAAAGGTGGTGTTGATTATGTACGAAAAGGAGACAGTAATTAGACTGAATACATTAGATGATGTTCAGGAATTTGTTGGAGCTGCTTCTAAGTGTGATTTTGACATTGATCTCAAATATAGACGAATTCTTATAGATGCAAAATCGCTTCTGGGAGTTATAGGTATCGGAACTAACAATGATTTCAAGGTCTGCTATGCCGGAGAAAATCAGGCATTCGAAAATGTGGTTGATAAATTTGCCATAGCATAATACAATAGAATAGTAAAGTTCAGGGAGAGTTTCTTCACGAAACTCTCCTTTTTGTATTTATGTGTCATGGATACGTTTTAATGGATGCAAAGCATAAATATGTCCGGATACTTAGTGTACGGTTGGAATTATTGCAGATATAACAGAAGGGATTTAGTAAAAGCTCGTGTCAGAACAGGAAAAAACAGAAAAGACACAACTTCATATTTCAGTCCGCAATCTCGTGGATTTTATTTTCAGGGAGGGCGATATAGATAACCGCTCAGGACGCGCAATGAGTGCCGATGCCATGCTTGAGGGTAACCGCATCCATAAAAAGATACAGGGCAGCATGGGTAAAAACTACATGGCTGAGGTGCCGCTTAAGCATGTGGTAGAGGCTCCTCTTTATGAGCTTACGGTAGAGGGCAGGGCTGACGGCATATTTACCGAGGATGGCTTGTCATGGATAGATGAGATAAAGGGTATGTATCGCAAGGTGGAGCTTTTTGAGGAGGCGATATATGTACACAAGGCACAGGCAATGTGCTATGCGTATATTTTTGCACTTCAAAACAACCTTGACCACATGGGTGTGCAGATGACGTACTGCAATCTTGAGACGGAGGAGACAAAGAATTTCCGTGAGGAATACACGTTTGAGGAGCTTTCGGAATGGTTTGACGATCTGATGGCAGAGTACGGCAAGTGGGCATCCTTCCAGTGTGAGCTGAAAAATAAGAGACAGGCCTCGATAAAGACGCTTGAGTTTCCTTATGAATACAGAACAGGTCAGAAAAAACTCGTATCAGATGTCTACCGCACCATAATGCGCCAGAAGATACTATTTCTACAGGCTCCTACAGGTGTCGGAAAGACGATATCCACGATATTTCCTGCTGTAAAGGCTGTTGGGGAAAATCTTGCAGACCGTATTTTTTACCTGACGGCAAAGACAATCACGGGAACAGTGGCAAAGGAGACATTTTCGCTTCTGACAAGGCAGGGATATGTCGCAAAGACGATACAGATCACTGCAAAGGAAAAACTGTGCCTGTGCGAGGAGATGGAGTGCAATCCGATAAACTGTCCGTATGCAAAGGAGCATTTTGACAGGGTAAACGATGCGGTGTTTGATCTGCTTCACAAAGCGGATATGATTGAAAGAGAGGACATAATACGGCAGGCCAAAGACTTTAAGGTGTGTCCGTTTGAGATGTGCCTTGATACTGCGACCTGGTGCGACAACATAATATGCGATTATAACTATGTATTTGATCCTAATGTATACCTGAAAAGATTTTTTCAGGAGGGGATAAAAGGTGATTACATTTTTCTGATAGATGAGGCTCACAATATGGTCGAGCGCAGCCGCCAGATGTATAGTGCCGAAATCTACAAAGAGGATTTCCTTACGGTAAAACGTATAATGAAACCGCACAGCAGATCGATTGAAAAGTCGCTGGATAAATGCAATAAGTTGCTTCTCGAATTAAAAAGAGAGTGTGAGACATATACGATCCATGAAAGCCTCGGCAATATGGCATTTTCATTTATGCGCCTTATGTCACTGTTGGATGAATTTTTGCAGAAACCGGGAGATTTTCCGGGGAAAAAGGATGTCACGGATTTCTGCTTTACACTTAGGAATTTCCTGAATATATATGATCTGGTGGACGAGCATTATGTGATGTATAGTGAGATCGTGGAGGATGGCAGATTTATGCTTAAGCTGTTCTGTGTCGATCCGTCCGTAAACATACAAAGCAGGCTGGATAAGGGCAGGTCAGCGGTGTTTTTCTCAGCCACGTTTCTTCCTATTAATTATTACAAGAGCCTGCTCAGCACGAAAAAGGACAATTATGCCATTTATGCGGACAGCACATTTGACAGCAGAAAGAGGCTTCTTGCCATGGCAACCGATGTCAGCACAAAGTATACGAGGCGTTCGAGGTCAGAGTATGAGCGGATAGCAAAGTATATTTACAGCACGATAAGCTGCCGCAGTGGAAATTATATGGTTTTCTTCCCATCGTATAAGATGATGAATGATGTGACGGAGATATTCTGTGATATGTATAAGGTTAATTTCCCAGTAAGTGTGTCGGGGAATGGTGATACAGATAGTGCTGATATAGATAGTGCCGAAGTGGTAGATTTAGTAGATGCGATTACCTGTAAAGAAAATAATATAAGTATAATAGTTCAGAAGAACAACATGACGGAAGCCAAGCGCGAAGAATTTCTATCTGCATTTGAGAACGAATATAAGGAAAATGACTCGGAAAATACAAAAACACTCGTTGCTTTCTGCATCATGGGTGGCATTTTCGGAGAGGGCATTGATCTTAAAAATGACAGCCTGATCGGTGCGATAGTAGTGGGAACAGGACTTCCGCAGATCAGCAATGAGAGGACGATCCTCAAGGATTATTATGACGATATGAACGGCAGCGGTTTTGATTATGCTTTCAGATATCCGGGCATAAATAAAGTCCTCCAGGCAGCCGGACGCGTGATCCGGACAACGGAGGACTATGGTATCATCCTGCTTTTGGATGAGAGATTCTGGCAGCGTGACTACGATATGCTCTACCCCAGAGAGTGGAGCGACCGCAGATCGTGCAATATAGGCAATGTGCAGCGGTTAGTCGCTGACTTCTGGGAGAATATTTAAAAACTCCTCGGTGGATGCCGATACGGGCAGAGTGGTATTTACGGATACTACGATCTGACGTGCCGGCATCTTTTCTTTTGTTTTTATAATGAAAAGATCCTTGGAATCCCTGCTGACACAGTAGTCAGGAACGAACGCGATACCAAGTCCGATCTTTGCCAGATCGATAAGCAGATCATTACTGCTTAACTCTATCTCAGGAACCAGATCAAGCTGGTGCTGTAAAAACAGATTATGTAAAAACTCACTTGTAGTACTTTTACGGTCGAGCATCATGATAGGATAGCGGTTCAGCTCGGAAAAGGAAAGCTCCTGCTGGCGCAGCTTGAAATAATTCGGATTTGCCACGAACACATCTGAGAAATTGCAGATGGTCTTCTGTCTGTAGGAGTGGTTAAGGTGTGAGTTTGGGAAGTTTGTCACGATAAGATCGACCTTTCGCTGCTCTAAAAGCTCCACACACTGTATCGAGGTGGCATTTGTTACCTTAATAGGCACATTAGGGAAAAGCTGGTGGAACTTCTTTAAATAAGGAACAAGCAGATAACGGCAGATCGTATCGCTGGCACCTATGTGAAGCTGACCAAGACCAAGTGTTCCTGAATCAAGAAGCTGGCTTTCTCCACGGGATATCAGGTTCATGGCAGGCTCAATATGCTTTAACAGAAGAGAACCCGCAGGTGTAAGCTGGACTTTTTTAGTGCTTCTTATAAAAAGAGACTGTCCGAGCTTTTTCTCGAGAGTCTTTATCGACTGGCTGACAGCCGACTGCGAGATGAAAAGCTTCTTGCTCGCCTCGGAGAAGCTGAGTGATGTTGCTACATAATAAAATACTTTATATAATTCATAATTTATATCCATACATTATTGCTCCTTGTGACATTTTAGTATGATTAATCAGATTACTACATGCTCCACATTCTCATAATCCTTTAATCACATTATATAAGAAAACTATAATTAACGCAACTTATAAAAGAAATTAAATATATTAATTATACTTATCATACACATAGTGTTATACTAGATACAAAATTAATGGGTTACATACTCTCGAATTGAAAGGAGAACATATGAGTAACGTACGCCGTGTATATGTAGAGAAAAAACCGGACTTTGCAGTAAAGGCAAAGGAATTAAAGCATGAGATCAAGCATTATCTGGGAATCACAACTGTTGAAGCAGTTCGTGTACTCATCAGATATGATGTTGAAAATATATCAGAGGAAACATACAACAAAGCATTGTATACAGTTTTCTCAGAGCCTCCAGTAGATGATATTTACGAGGAAACATTTGACTACGGAAATGCAAGAGTATTTACAGTAGAGTTCTTACCTGGACAGTTCGATCAGAGAGCAGACTCAGCAGAGCAGTGTGTAAAGCTTCTTAATGAGAATGAGGAGCCTATCATCAGAAGTGCCATCACATATGTGATCGAGGGCGATATCACAGATGATCAGTTTGCAGCAATCGAGAAGCACTGCATCAACCCTGTAGATTCGCGTGCTATCGGCATGGAAAAACCTGAGACACTTGTACAGAAATTCGATGATCCTGCCGATGTAAAGATATTTGACAGATTTAAGGATATGGCAGAGGCTGACCTTAAAGAGCTTTACTCTTCACTCAACCTTGCCATGACTTTTAAGGATTTCCTTCATATCCAGAATTACTTCAAGAACGAAGAAAAACGTGATCCTTCAATGACAGAGATCCGTGTACTTGATACATACTGGTCAGATCACTGCCGTCATACAACATTCTCAACAGAGCTTAAGAATGTCAAGTTTGACGATGGATTTTACCGCACACCTATCGAGAATACCTACAAGGATTACCTTGGAACATTCGAAAATCTCTACAAAGACCGTGATGACAAATTCGTTTGTCTGATGGATCTTGCACTTCTTGCAATGAAGAGACTTAAAAAAGAAGGCAAGCTTGACGATCAGGAGGAGTCAGACGAGATCAATGCATGTTCTATCGTAGTACCTGTTGAGGTAGACGGAAAGGCAGAGGAGTGGCTTGTAAACTTCAAGAACGAGACACACAACCACCCTACAGAGATCGAGCCATTCGGTGGTGCTGCCACATGTCTTGGCGGTGCAATCCGTGATCCGCTTTCAGGACGTACATACGTATATCAGGCAATGCGTGTAACAGGTGCCGCAGATCCTACAGTACCTGTTTCAGAGACTATAGAGGGAAAACTCCCACAGAAGAAGCTTGTCCGCGAGGCTGCTCACGGATACAGCTCATATGGAAACCAGATCGGACTTGCAACAGGCTATGTAAAAGAAGTTTACCATCCAAATTACGTTGCAAAACGTATGGAGATCGGTGCAGTCATGGGCGCAGCTCCAAGACGTGCAGTACAGAGACTTACATCTGATCCGGGAGACAAGATCATCCTTCTCGGAGGTCGTACAGGACGTGACGGAATCGGTGGAGCAACAGGATCATCAAAGGCTCACAATACAGAGTCCACATCAGTATGCGGTGCCGAGGTACAGAAAGGTAACGCACCTACAGAGCGTAAGCTTCAGAGACTTTTCAGAAGAGAAGAAGTAAGCCACATCATCAAGAAATGTAACGATTTCGGTGCTGGTGGAGTTTCAGTAGCGATCGGAGAACTTGCAGACGGACTCCGCATCCAGCTCGATAAAGTACCAAAGAAATATGCCGGACTTGACGGAACAGAGATCGCTATCTCTGAGTCACAGGAGCGTATGGCAGTAGTTGTTGCTCCTTCTGATGTTGAGCAGTTCATGGCATATGCAAAAGAAGAAAACCTCGAGGCAACAGAGGTTGCAGTAGTAACAGAAGATCCAAGACTTGTACTTGAGTGGAGAGGAAAAGAGGTTGTAAATATCTCTCGTGCATTCCTCGATACAAACGGAGCACATCAGGAGACAGATGTCGAGGTTGAGATGCCACAGGAAAAGGACAATTACCTCGACAAGATCAGCACACCTGCTGTAGCAGAAAAAGTAGAAGCAGGAGACATGAAGGGCGCATGGGAAGCAGAGCTTGCAGACCTTAACGTATGCTCACAGAAGGGACTCGTTGAGATGTTCGACGGTTCTATCGGAGCAGGCAGCGTATTCATGCCATACGGTGGACGTTACCAGCTCACAGAGACACAGTCTATGGTAGCAAAACTTCCTGTATTAAAAGGAAAATGCGATACAGTAACAATGATGGCTTATGGATTTGATCCATATCTTTCATCATGGAGCCCATACCACGGATCAATCTACGCAGTACTCGAGTCTATTTCAAGAATCGTTGCAGCAGGCGGAGATTACAAGAAAATCCGTATGACATATCAGGAGTACTTCCGCAGAATGAACGAAGATCCAAAGCGTTGGAGCCAGCCATTTGCAGCACTTCTCGGAGCATATGATGCACAGATCGGATTCGGACTTCCTTCAATCGGTGGAAAAGACTCTATGTCAGGAACATTCAACGATATAGATGTACCACCAACACTTGTATCATTTGCTGTAGATGTGGCAAAAGAAAAAGACATCATCACACCTGAGCTTAAAAAGGCAGGAGATCAGCTTATCCTCTTTACTATCAAAAAAGATGAGTTTGACCTTCCAAAATACGATCAGGTAATGACACTTTACGATGCAGTAAGAGAAATGATTCAGGCAGGTGCCATCGTTTCAGCATACGCGCTTGACGGAAAGGGACTTGCAGCAGCAGTTTCAAAGATGGCATTCGGAAACAAGCTTGGTGTAACTATCGAGGATGAGGTTACAAGCGATACACTTTTCGCACCGGGATTTGGAAATATCGTTGCCGAGGTTCCTGTTGAGAAGCTTACAAAGGTAAGAGAAATAATCGATGCAGCAGGACTTGCCGGTGTTGAGACGGTAGTAGGATATGTAAATGACAAACAGGCGATCGAGTGCGATGACATGGTACTTCCTATCGAGGAGGCTATCAAGGTCTGGACAGCAAAACTCGAGGGTGTATTCCATACAAAGGCAACAGACGATACAAGCAAGGTAGAGACAGGTCTTTACGATGCAAAAGACATCTATGTATGCAAGAATAAAGTAGCAAAACCAACAGTATTTATTCCTGTATTCCCGGGAACAAACTGTGAGTATGACAGTGCAAAGGCATTTGAGAGAGCCGGAGCCAACACGATCGTAAAAGTATTCAAGAACCTCACAGCAGAGGATATCCGCGATTCAGTAGATGAGTTTGTAAAAGCAATCGACCAGTCACAGATCATCATGTTCCCGGGCGGTTTCTCAGCAGGAGATGAGCCTGAGGGATCAGCTAAATTCTTTGCAACAGCATTCAGAAATGCAAAGATGACAGAGGCAGTTGAGAAGCTCATCAATGAGCGTGACGGACTTGCACTCGGTATCTGTAACGGCTTCCAGGCACTCATCAAGCTCGGACTTGTACCATACGGACAGATCAGACAGCAGGATGCACAGTCACCTACACTTACCTACAACACGATCAACCGCCATATCTCAAAGATGGTATACACAAAGGTTGTATCCAACAAGAGCCCATGGCTTGCAGGCGCAGAGCTTGGCAAGACCTACTGCAATCCGGCATCACACGGTGAGGGACGTTTCGTAGCTCCAAAGGAGTGGCTTGACAAACTCTTCGAGAACGGACAGGTTGCCATACAGTATGTAGACGAGAACGGAAATCCTACAATGGATGAAGAGTGGAACGTAAACGGTTCTTACATGTCTATAGAGGGTATCACATCTCCTGATGGAAGAATTCTCGGAAAGATGGCTCACTCAGAGCGTCGCGGAGAGTTCGTAGCTATCAACATCTACGGAGAGCAGGATCTTAAGATCTTCGAGAGTGGAGTTAAGTACTTCAAATAATATAGATTGCCATTTTTATTAACTTTATAAATGTAAGCAAAAATCCCATGAGAGCTGAATGAAGCAGCTTTCATGGGATTTTTTAGTATAAAAAAAGTACCACATAATAAACATTATGTGGTACATCTCAAATTCATCTCTAATATTCTACCACTTTTCAGTCTAAACACAAGGTTTAAAGGACTTTATTTTCTAATTTTGTCGATTTATAACACAAAAAATCTTTTAAATATCTAATTTTTGTGTAAAACAGCACCTCTTTCAAACGCTCAGAATTCAAGGCTTTTCATGGACAGCACCACATAATGTTTATTATGTGGTGTTTTCAAAGTACTACATAATGTTTATTATGTTGTGCTTTGCAGGAAGGTCATGAAGCTATGAAAATCGATCTTTTTGAACACAATCAAATGGCATATGAATCAGCTGTATCAATGATGAATGAGACAGGAAAAGCTGCGGTAATACACCCGACAGGAACCGGTAAATCCCTTATCGCGTTCAAGCTGGCGGTGGATAATCCGGGGGCCTCTGTGTGCTGGCTTGCGCCAAGCAGCTACATATATCATACACAGCTTGAAAACCTGCAAAAATCACACACTCATCAGAAAACGAATCCCCACAAAACATCACATTTATTTCGTATAGCAAGCTAATGCACAACGAAGATCTGATAGAAAAGATAAATCCTGACTTCATCATACTGGATGAATTTCACAGATGTGGAGCAGCAGAGTGGGGCAAGAGCGTAAAAAAGCTTTTGGAAGCTCATAAAACTGCAAAAATACTCGGTCTTTCAGCAACAAATATCCGCTATCTCGACAATCAGAGAGACATGGCATATGAGCTATTTGATGGCTGCGTGGCTTCAGAGATGACTCTCGGAGAAGCAATGGCAAAGGGCATATTAGCTACACCGAAGTATGTCATGGCAATGTACTCATATGGTGAAGAACTAAAAAAACTTGAGCAGCGCATCAGAGCAATGGAAAAACAGAGCAATGCAAAGAAAAATCTGGAACTACTTGAAGAATTAAGGCGTGCGCTTGAAAAAGCTGACGGCCCGGATAAGATCTTTGCAAAACATATGCGTCTTAACGGCAGGAATAATGGAAAATATATAGTTTTCTGTTCCAGCCGTGAACACATGGATGAAATGACTGCTCATATGAACGAGTGGTTTGCACTTGTAGACCGGGATCCCCATATGTATGTGGCATATTACAGCAATCCTGAAACATCGAAAGCATTTGCAGAATTTAAGGCAGACAAAAGTGACCATCTCAAACTGCTTTATTGCATAGACATGTTGAATGAGGGTGTTCATGTGGATGACATAGATGGAGTAATCCTTCTTCGTCCGACCGTATCACCTATCATCTATATGCAGCAGATAGGAAGATGTCTCTCGGCAGGAACTAAAAAGACACCTGTCATATTTGACCTTGTGGATAATTTCGACAGTCTCTACAGCATCGATTGCCTGACAGAAGAGATAGATCAGGCATTTGCGCTTATGCCGTGCACAAAGATAGAACGCGAAAAATTCAAAGACAGATTCTTTATATATGACGAGGTGAAAGAATGCAGGCAGCTGTTTGGACAGCTCCGGGATAACCTTTCATCTACATGGGATAACTACTATCTGGCAGCGTGCGCATATCATAACCGGCAATTTGCAGGTTCCTGTGAAATATGTGACAGAAGACGGTATAGCATTAGGAAATTGGATCGCATCCATAAAAAGCGGAATGAGTGGCAAAAAGCACCGTCTGGAGACTTTGACTGACGAGCAGAAGGAACAACTTACAAAGCTGGGATTAAGCTGGGAGAAAAACAATGTCACAGTGTGGAACAGTAAATTTGAACTGGCAAAAGACTATTACAGGCAGCATGGCAATCTCAATATTCCTGTAGCGTACTGCGTGGACGGAGTAAAGCTGGGCAGATGGATATCAAATATAAGAAGTAAAAGAAAAAATCCCGGCTCATCGGGGATGGTACTGGATGAGAGCAGGATAAAAATGCTCGACAGTATAGGGATGGACTGGAAATGACAATAAACTGAGAAACTTAAGGAGCCACAGAAAAGATGTACAAAAAGAAAGGAAGAGGATGGACCAAGCATGCGGATTTTATGCTGCTTGACATCATATGTATACAGATTGCGTTTATCGTGTCCTATGGTCTTAGATTTGGATCATGCAATCCATATATAGATGAGGAATACAGAATACTGGGTATAGCATTTCTACTCATAGATTTCTTTGTGGAGATCGTATCAGACTCTTTTAAAAATGTATTAAAAAGAGGATATTTTCATGAACTCATCTGTACCTGTAAACATGTAGTGATAGTAGAAGTGCTGACAACTTTTTATCTGTTTACAACACAGATGGGAAACATCTATTCAAGAGCATCCTATTACATCATGGTTCCTATATACATAGTGCTGGATTACATATGCAGGCTGGTATGGAAACGTGTACTGCTGAAAAGAGGACTTGGTTCAAATAGAAAAGCACTATTAGTAGTATCGCCGGAGGCTCTTTTGGAGGAAACACTTGATACTGTATCAAAGAGTTGTCTGGGTTACAGCAAAATCGTGGCAGCCGCAAGCGATGCAGATCTGAAAGGCAAAACAATATGCGGAATCCCGATTGTGGCAAATCAGAATGAAATCATAGATGTTACCTGCAGTGAATGGGTGGATGAAGTACTTATCCCACCTTGCGGCGAAAAGGAATATCCAAGCGAGATGGCTGGCAGCTTTATAGAAATGGGAATTGCTGTACATACAGGAATAACAAAAAGAGGATCACTTCCGGGAGGATGCAGGCAGGTTGAAAAAGTCGGTGACTATACAGTTGTCACAACAAGCATGAACTATGCAAGTGCATCACAATTACTGTTCAAGAGACTGATGGATATAGCCGGTGGACTGGTAGGCTGTCTGTTCACACTTGTCATAGTGATATTTGTAGGTCCGATGATATATATAAGTTCTCCGGGACCAATATTCTTTACTCAGGAAAGAGTAGGACGGAACGGAAGAAAATTCAAGATATACAAATTCCGAAGCATGTATATGGATGCAGAGGAGCGCAAGAAAGAACTCATGGCACAGAACAAAATCGGTGACGGCATGATGTTCAAGATGGATTTTGATCCAAGGATCATCGGCAATAAAGTATTGCCGAACGGAAAGAAGAAAACGGGTGTAGGTCAGTTCATAAGAAAGACAAGCTTAGATGAATTCCCACAGTTTTGGAACATATTAAAAGGCGATATGAGTCTGGTCGGCACAAGACCACCAACACTCGATGAGTGGGAGAAATATGAGCCACACCACAGAGCGCGAATGGCATTCCGCCCGGGACTTACCGGACTGTGGCAGGTGAGTGGTAGAAGTAATATCACTGATTTTGAAGAAGTGGTAAAGCTGGATACACAGTATATAGATGAGTGGAGTCTGAAAGAGGATTTTCGGATTATATTCAAGACTATTATAGGCGTAATTAAAAATGATGGAGCAGTGTAAAAATATGAATACGAATTCTTTTGAAATTATGATTAGGGAATTTATGATGAGCAGTAACTAAAAATTGTTTTTTAATATGAATCCGTTATACTGAAGGCATAGTATAGCGGATTTTTTACATTAGTAAATGCTTTTAAAGAGAAGAAAATGAGATACTTGAACAAAAAATTCCGAAATGGGAATAAAAATTGAAATACTACAAAAACTATGTTATACTCGGAATAAAGGAGGATAGCATAAATGGTTGAGCGAAAAGAATATCTTGATCAGCTATGGGCATGGAAAGATGAGCAGTTGATTAAAGTGGTAACCGGAATTAGAAGATGTGGTAAGTCAACACTTTTGAAACAGTTCCAAAATAGATTACAAAATACTGGAATTGGTGAAGAACAGATTATATCAATAAATTTTGAGGATTTAGACAATGAACCATTGTTGGACTACAAAGAACTTTACAGATATATCAAAGAGCGTTTGTGTGAAAACAAAATGAATTACATTTTTTTGGATGAAATTCAGAATGTTTCATCATTTGAGAAAGTGGTAGATAGTCTTTATGTGAAGGACAACACAGATGTGTATGTTACAGGTTCAAATGCGTATATGCTGTCAAGTGATCTGGCAACACTTTTGTCTGGAAGATATGTTGAAATATCTATGCTGCCATTCTCTTTTAGAGAATATGTTACGATCACAGGAATGCAGGAGGAACAGGCATTTACTGAATATATGAAAACAGGTGGAATCCCTTATGTTGCGGTTATGGATCGTACTGATGAGAAAGTGGATCAATATCTGGAGGGAATTTACAATACCGTTATAGTCAGAGATATAGAGGAACGTCAGCTTAGAAAGGAAAAGCTGTCTGGAAAACGTAACATTACGGATATTGCCTTATTAAAGACCCTCGCCAGATATCTTGCAAGCGTGGTAGGTAGTCCGGTTTCTATGAGGAGTATTACAGATTATCTGATTTCTTCAGGAAGAAAGATATCTCCGAATACAGTTAATGATTATGTAGAAGCACTTATAGAGTCATTTATTTTTTATCCAGCAGAGAGATTTGATATTGTTGGAAAACAGTTGCTTAAAGTTAACAGGAAAATGTATATAGTAGATTTGGGACTTCGAAATCTTATTCTTCCAAGAAAAAAATATGATTTGGGGTTTTCAGTTGAAAATATTGTCTATTTTGAATTATTACGAAGAGGCTATAGGGTAAATATAGGAAAGTATGGATCTACAGAAGTAGACTTTGTGGCTCAAAAACAGGGGGTGGTCAGTTACTATCAGGTTACCGCAGATATGACTGCAGAGGAGACTTTTGAAAGAGAGATGAGACCTCTTAGAAGTATACGAGACAATTATGAAAAAATTGTTTTGACATTGGACAGATTTTCACTGGGAAATTATGAAGGAATTAAGGTTATGAATGTTATTGAGTGGCTTTTAGAGTAAGCTGCTTATGTTGAAATTTTTATGGGTAAATTGTTTTTTTATATGAATCCGTTATACTAAAGGCATGGTATAGCGGATTTTTAGGAGGAACCACTTATGGGTAGATTTGTTAATCC
>CAVABC010000030.1:0-31046 GCA_963586665.1 Acutalibacteraceae bacterium | reverse complement strand
GTAACTCCCACACGACACGTCATAGATCAAGCGTATGACACAGGCGAACACCACGACGCAAGTGTACAGCTGTCGAATGAACATAAATAATCAAAAGAGCCTAAAATCGATACCAATAAATTAGCAATTTAAACTGGTTCCAGCATCGGCAACCGTGTATCCCGTTCTCGGGCGGCTCATTAGCAAATAACAAGTGGAAAGCCATACAAAATTGACAAGGATGGATTTACTGCATGAACTGTGATGATATGATGAATATCACAAAACTGCATGAGGTTTTAAAGCTTCGCGCAGGTGAAAACGGACTCTCAAATATAGTCAGATGGATCTATTTTGCAGATTGTCTGGAGTGTATTCAGAGTGAATACCGCATAGAAAATTATATACATGGCGGTGAGTTTGTGATACTTACGAACAGGAGCGTCACCGATGACAGTGAAAAGCTCATACCGCTTGTGAAGCAGATGCATGACTATGGGATATCTGCGCTTGGCATAAACGAAGGGCAGATCTCTGCAGATCTGTCTGATTATTGCAATGCAAACGACATCCCTTTGTTTGAGCTGCCGGAGAAATATCCTCTCATAGATCTGTCGCAGATTATATGCCAGAGGCTTATGTCCGAGGAAAATGATAAGAATACAGGGATATATGAGATCCTTTCGCATGTGGATGATATGAGGGTGCTCGATGCATATGTGAATGAAAATCTCGGACGGCTTTTGCAGGCGGATGAGATCAAAAACACAAGCCTCTGTGAGACTTTGGAAAAATACTTAAACAACGACTGCAATGCAAAAAAGACAGCAGAGGTCATGTTTATCCACAGGAATACGCTCAATTACAGACTCAAGAAGATAAGCGAGATACTCGAGTGTGATTTTGGAAGTCTGGATAACTGCATGCGGCTTAAACTTGCGTTTTCGATACTCAAATACCGTGACAGCCGTAAATGACATATAAACATATACGTAAATGTATACAATAGTACGATATTTGTTACGTTTTCCTGATATAAATGAGGCTGTCTGATTAAGAAAATTAAGCTGCAGATTAACCATGTGTGAAAATATTGTGCATCGTGCACAAAAAATATAGTTTATTGAACACATTGTATTATTATCTTAACGTGCTATAATCTAGCTAAATCAAACAAATACATAACATTTAAGGACAAAGACGTCGGATACTAAGGTATCGGGCGTCTATTTTTGTATCTGGGAAGATTTTAGGTGACAGATACAGGCTAGGGAGGAAAAAATTATGACAGCAGAAGAATTAAGAACAGCATTACCAGAGATCGTTACCGCACAGGTACCGGGACCAAAATCAAAGGAACTTTTAGACAGAAGAGACGCAGCCATTCCACAGGCACTTTGCGGAAAAACATATCCTATATGTATCAAGCAGGGCGGTGGAGCTATGTTTGAGGATCTGGATGGAAACAAGATACTCGACTGGGTAGGCGGTGTAGGTGTTTTAAACATTGGATATTCTGACCCGGAGGTCATCGAGGCTGTAAAGGCGCAGGCTGAGAAATACTTTCACACTATTTTTAATGTGTATGTACATGACGGATATGTAACACTTGCTGAGAGATTAAACGAGATAATGCCTTGTAAGGGTGATGTAAAGAAAACATATTTCGCAAACTCAGGAGCTGAGTGTGATGAGAATGCAATAAAGATTGCGAAGGCGTACACAGGAAGAAGCGGAGTGATCTGCTTTACAGGTGCTTTCCATGGAAGAACAAACCTTACTATGGCACTTACTGCAAAAAAAGCATATGCACAGGGTATGGGACCTTTCCCAGCTGGTATTTTCAGAGCACCATATCCATATCTTTACAGAGCACCAAAGGGATATACAGAGGCTGAGGCAGTACAGTTTTATATAGATGAACTGACAAGGATCTTCGATGAAGGCGCACCAGCAAAAGAAATCGCATGTATGATCGTTGAGCCGTTCCAGGGCGAGGGCGGATTTATTCCAGCTCCTATCGAGTGGGTTAAAGCAGTTAGAAAGATCTGTGATGATAACGGAATTCTTCTTATTGCAGATGAGGTCCAGTGTGGCAATTGCCGTACAGGTAAATACTACGCATCAGAGTACTGGGCAGAGGCAGGAGCAGCACCTGATATCATCACAACAGCCAAATCACTTGGAGCAGGACTTCCTATATCTGCTATAACAGCCAGAGCAGAGGTTATGGATGCAGCTCCAGCAGGTACTATCGGAGGTACTTTCTGCGGAAACCCTGTATCATGTGCAGCGGCATTAGCAGTAATGGATGTTATGAAACGTGATGATTATGCTGGCAAGGCAAGACATATCGGTGAAACAGTCATGGCACGCTATAACGAGCTTAAAGATAAATATGATGTGATCGGAGATGTAAGAGGACTTGGTGCCATGATAGGAATCGAACTTGTTACAGACAGAGAGACTAAGGAGCCGGCTACAGCAGTTGCAACAAAACTTATAGCAAATGCAATGCAGAAGGGACTCCTGCTTGAAGGTTGTGGTACAGCCGGTAATGTAATAAGATTCCTTGCGCCACTTACAATGACTGATGAGCAGATGGCAAAGGGACTTGAGATATTTGAGGAGTCACTTAAAGAGGCTATGTCATAGCCAAACAGGAGAGCATGATATGAGAGGATTTTCAATTAAAACAGAAATAGAAGAATACGATACATTTGAGGAATATGCAAAGGAAGCACAGCTTGGAGCAGATGATCTGGTACTCTGTGGAGAGCATACGTATGATGATTATGTTGCACCGCTGTCACTTCCGGTGCAGACACTTTTTCGTGAAAAATACGGTAAAGGCGAGCCAACTGACGGCATGGTGGATGCGATACTGGACGAGCTTCGCGGCAGAAAATATGGTCGTATCATTGCAATAGGCGGTGGTACGGTCATAGATATTGCAAAAGCGGTAGCGGTTGCCGGACCAGATGATACGGTCGATGATCTGTACGATAAAGTAGCAGAGCTTAAGGCATATCATGAGCTTGTTATCATACCTACGACATGTGGTACAGGAAGCGAGGTTACGAATATCTCAGTTATAAACCGCGTTAGCAAAGGCGTAAAGATGGGACTTGCTTCCCCTGCCATGCTTCCGGCAAAGGCAGTAATGATCACAAATATGCTTGAGTCTCTGCCATACAAGGTATTTGCCACCTCATCAATAGATGCGATGGTGCACAGCGTGGAGTCGTATCTTAGCCCGAATGCATGCACTATATCGCGCATTTTTTCCAAAGAAGCGCTTACAACGATAATAAAATGCTGGAAAAAGTCAGTCGAAGCCGGTGGTGGCGATGCGTGGAAGAAATATGCAGCAGAATTTTTAAAGGCATCAAACTGGGCAGGACTGGGCTTTGGCTATGGTGGCTGTGCCGCGGTGCATGCCACGGCATATCCACTTGGCTCGGTTTATCATATACCTCACGGACAGTCAAACCAGCTAATGTTTCGATCAGTAATGGAAAAATATAAAGAGATAAAGCCTGTTGGCAAGATAAATGAGCTTGAGGCTATAATCGCAGAGGCACTTGGAATTACCTTTGGACCATCAGGAACATACGACATTGAGCCGCTCGGGGCATTGTATGAGCTGATGGATGAAGTATTAAAGGCTGAGCCACTTAAGGTATTTGGAGTAAAGGAAGATGATCTTCCGGTATTTGCAAACAGTGTCATAAATACACAGCTTCGCCTGCTAAAGAATAATTATGTGAATCTTACAGAAGAGCAGGTGCTTGATATTTATAAAGCTGCTTATTGATTATCTTCCGGCACCTTATTTTTACAACAAAATTAAAAACCAATATAATATTTTGCCCGGGTAAAAGCCCGGGCTGTTTTAGCTTTCTATTTAATTTCCAGATTTTTACCTGTAAGTCCTATGTATGATCCATCAGGAAGTCCACCTTCCGGATGTCCGATAAGCCATTTGTTTTTAGCTGCAAGAAGTGCATCTTCGCCATTATTATGTGGATACTCCAGTGCTTCATTAGTCCCTTTTGGAAGTACAACAGCTACCACAAATCCGCCATCAGTTGCATTGCATGGTGCATAGTGAAGTGTAGTGGCATAAAGCTCGACAGCTGTTCCTAAAGGTATTCTGAAAGCTTCCATCAAGGAAGTATCATATGTATTTTCGGCAGAGATATCCTGTTGTCTGCCAAGTATCAGTATGGCATCAGTTGCGACAATGTTGATTTCAGAGCATCTGTGATATTCAACAGCATTGAGCTTATGGTTGTTTCCTATGCACCAGCCTATCTGTATAGGAAGCTCTCCATATGTTTTCTGTTGTAATTCTGTGGCACATTTTAGTTCTTCGAGTGCAGGAATGGATGGTTCATAAACCACGTCAGCAGGAATTTCTACTGTCTGTATTGTACTGATCAGATCTGTAAGATCTATTGAGTCGATCACCTTTCCGTATTTCTTAAAACATTCTTCTGTTATTTCATGTATGATCATTGTATGGTCCTCCTGATTTTTAAAATTGTAGAAATTATAATGTATGACGGAGAAAATGTCAGCAGGATAAATTATTGTTTTTTACCCTTATTATTAGATATATTTCTATTTGGGGATTTGTAAAAACATTTTTTATGGAATATAATGATTATCATGTAATTTTATGACTGTGGTTTGACAAAGGAAAATGGGGAGAAAACAGGATATGAGAAAAAGGTTGACTTCCGTAATAATTATAGCAGCATTATTTATCGGACTTGCAGCAGGTATCGCTGTTAATGAGGCAGACAAAAAGATAAAGCATTTTACGGCATTCTTTTCTGTTGAAGGAGACAGTATAGATCAGGATAATGATATAAAGCAGCTCATAGCAGAGCAGATCGGTGCTGAATGTGAGGAGACCTGGCTTGTTGGACAGGATAAGGATGATGCGATAAATTCTCTCATAGCAACCGGGGAATATCCGGATTTTGTATTGGGTGAGACTGCGCTGTATGAGGCAGATGCACTCATTCCGATAGATGAATATTGGGACGATTATCCAAATATAAGAGATTATCTAAGTGATGAACAATGGGAAAAGTTCAGACAGCCGGACGGACACATATACTGGATACCTCAGTTTGGAGTATCGCATGGACAAGACGTGGAAGTACTGCATAATGGTGAGGCATTCTGGATACAGGCGAGGGTATTAAAATGGGCTGGATATCCAAAGATTACCACGGTTGAGCAGTACTTTGACCTGATAGAAAGTTATGTGCAGGCAAATCCTACAATGCCTGATGGAACAGCAAATATACCATTTACCATACTCTGCGATGACTGGAGATATTTTTGTCTTGAAAATGTACCGCAGTTTCTGGATGGATTTCCAAATGATGGAAGCTGTATGGTAGATACGGAAACCCGGACAGTAATGGATTACAATGTGACTGATACAGCCAAAAGATATTTTGGAAAGCTCAATGAGGAGTTTCATAAGGGAATAATGGATCCCGGAGCTTTTAATGCTACCTACGATCAATACCTGGATAAGCTGTCAACAGGAGCTGTACTTGGGATGGTCGATCAGTGGTGGCAGTTTTATTATGACATAGATCCGATTTTCAGAAAACAGGATCTGGCTCAGCTTGGGTGTGATTATGTTCCGCTACCGATCACAATTGACGAGGGGATTCACAACAGATGGCATACAAACAGAATGGCAGAGATAGATTATTCTTCAGGATTGTCTATTACCACATCCTGTGAAGACATCGAAGGTGCGATGCAGTTTGTCAGTGATCTGCTGGAACCTGATATCATAAGAGAAAGATTTTGGGGAGAGGAAGGCAGGGACTATTCAGTCGATGAAAATGGATTATTTTACCTTACACAGGAACAGTCAGAGAAAAAAAGTGACAGCGCATACCAGACATCACATATGTGCTCATACTCATATTTCCCAAGAGTGGAAGGGATGCTTGATGATGGTATAAATGCATTTTCAATGGAGTACCAGCCAAATGAATTTTTCAAAAACCAGCCTGTTGACATTCAGGAATGCTTTGAGGCGTACGGAGTAGAAAATTATGTAGAACTGCTTGGAAAAAATGAGGCTCCGGGTTCATGGTATCCAATGTATTCGTATTCAGATTCAATTCCTTCGACCTCTGAATGTGGAAAGGTAAAAAATAATCTTACAGCGGTTAAGAAGAAATGGCTGCCGCAGGTGATCATGGCAGATGATTTTGACGCTGCATGGGATCAGTATATGGAGGAATACAATGCCTGTGATCCACAGATATATTTGGATTACCTACAGCAGAAGATAAATGAAAATTAGCAATTTTTGAATACTGTTTGGCAATTTATTAATAGAATAACAAGCCCCTGTTCGTTTACACTTGTATATAGGAACGATACCACCATCGAGTTTGATTTGTAAATTTCATGTGTGGCATACAGTAAAACGGGTACGAAAAGGAGAGAAAAATGGCAGGAGCATACAAGACAGGCGAATACAGAAATATATTCAAAGAGTGCGGGTATTTGGAAGAAGAAATACAAAAAAGAGTAGAGGATACTTTTAAAACGATATTCTATGGGAATGAGGATGAACGTTTTTATCATGAAGCCGGTGATGATATGGGATATATGGAGGATACCGGCAATCATGATGTAAGAACAGAGGGGATGTCATATGGCATGATGGTATGTGTGCAGCTTAATAAAAAAGCTGAGTTTGACAGACTGTGGAAATGGGTGCACACATATATGTACATAGAGGATGGACCGGCAAAAAATTACTTTGCATGGTCATGTCAGACAAACGGAAAGCGAAATGCTGAAGGACCGGCACCTGATGGTGAAGAGTATTTTGCAATGGCATTGTTTTTTGCATCAAACAGATGGGGAGATGGTGATGGTATATTCTGCTACAGCAAAGAGGCAAAAAATATCTTAAGAGAGTGCGTGCATAAGGGCGAGCCGGGACATCCTGGCGAACCGATGTGGGAGCCATCCAACAAACTGATAAAGTTTGTCACAAATATGGATTTCAGTGATCCATCATATCATCTGCCTCATTTTTATGAGCTGTTTGCAAAAATGGCAAATGATGAGGATAAGGAATTCTGGAAAGAGGCTGCACAGGCGAGCAGGGAATACCTGCATGCGGCATGCAACAAAAATACAGGATTAAGTGCTGAATATGCAGATTATGACGGGACACCACATACAGGTCATCAGGAGATATTCGGAAGACATGACTGGTATTACAGTGATGCATACCGCACAATTGCAAATATAGCACTGGATCATCTGTGGTTTGATACTGATCCGTGGCAGATTGAAACGGCAGACAGACTTCAGAAGTTTTACTGTGAGGATCAGAAAGATAATTGGGATGGTGTCTTTCTGATAGATGGTACGCTGCTTGAGGAGAAGGCACTTCATCCGATTGCGATCATTGCTGTTAATGCAGAAGCTTCACTTGCCACAGAAGGACCATACGCAAAGCTTTGTGTTGAGAAATTCTGGAATACACCGCTTAGAACAGGTGACAGACGATATTACGATAATTTCCTATATATGTTTGCAATGCTGGCACTTTCTGGAAATTACAGGATATATTAGGTGATATAGGGTACATAAGGCATGGAGAAGAGTTTTTGTATCATATATTTATAATAGCTGATAAAATCGACATAACAAGGAGGCAGAAAGATGGCAGGACCAAAAGCACCAAAGGATCCGGAAAGAAAAAGACCGTATTTTTACATCATGAAGGAAAAGGATATATACGGCTCAGTACAGGAAGATGGAAGCATTATACATTTTATATATGAAAGTGATGGAAGACTGATAAACAGCGCACAGATAGTCGGAAATATAGAGAATAAAGAGGAACTGGGACTGTTAGAGACAGTGGAAGGTTTTGGCAGGCTTGTACACAGCATAGGTGTATCTGTTGAAACAGATAATCAAAACGAGCAGATCGAATTTGTGTTTCAGATGTACGGAAAACAGGATCTGTACGGAGGAGGCACCACTCTTAAAGTAAATCTGACAGGCGATGGAATGGAGAGAAAAATATACCTGTCAGATTATGAGTGGACACCGGACGATGATATCCCGGGACAGATAAAGTTCATATTTAATACACCGGATATCATGGGAAAAGCAAGCGTCAGGCTGTATCTGAATGACGGATATGATGCACCGGCAGATATAGAGGAAACAGTGGTAGATATGAACTCTGATGAATACTGGGGGATGATAAGCCATTCGCTTATGAATATGGGAAATGCATATCAAATAAGAAAAGCCATCGAAAAGACAAGGGCCGGAAAAGAGGTAGCACTTGCATACATCGGTGGATCTATCACACAGGGAGCAGGGGCGACACCTATAAATACAGAGTGTTACGCATACAAATCCTATCAGCTTTTCCAGAAACGTTTTTCCGCAAAGAATAATGTGAAATTCATAAAAGCTGGTGTGGGTGGCACACCATCGGAGCTGGGAATGATCAGATTTGACAGGGATGTATTAAGAGACGGACTGCAGCCCGATATAGTAGTCATCGAATTTGCCGTAAATGATGAGGGGGATGAGACAAAGGGCGACTGTTATGAAAGTCTTGTACGTAAAGTACTTAATCTGCCCTGGAAACCGGCAGTCATATTGCTTTTTTCCGTATTTGCAAATGACTGGAACCTTCAAGACCGCCTAAGCCCGGTTGGAAAGCTCTATGATCTGCCTATGGTAAGCGTGCTGGATGCGGTTTCACCACAGTTTGCATTAAAAAATGGCGAGGGAAGAGTAATAACCAAAAATCAGTTTTTCTATGATATGTTTCATCCAAGTAATATAGGTCATTCCATCATGGCAGACTGCATAGAGTATCTTTTCGAAAAAATAGACCAGGCATGCCATGCAAGCGTTGACGCATTTGAAATGGGACTGACAGAGGAAAAAATCTTACAGGAAAAATTAAATCTTGCACCGGCAATAGGAAACAGCTTTGAAAATATAAGACTGCTTGATAAAAAGGATGTATATGAAAAGGCATACATCAATGAGGGCGGCTTTGACTCTATAGATACACAGCTGCAAAGTGTTGAGATGGATGATCAGCTTTCGCTGACACCTGAATTTCCATATAACTGGATGTATGATGGAACAACGAATACATTAAACAGGACCAAAGCATATTTTGAGCTGGAAATAGAGTGCAAGGCTCTTCTGCTTGTCTTTAAGGATTCAGGAGAGGTAAATGTGGGAAAAGCGAAAGTATATGTGGACGGAGAATACTGTCTTACGGCTGATCCGCATATCAACAACTGGCAGCATTGCAATGCAGTCATAGTATTTAACAATAGAACAAGTGAAAACCATGTAGTAAGAATCGAAATCGCAGAGGAAGACAGGGATAAGCAGTTTACGATCCTTGGTTTTGGATATGTATTATAGAAGCAGGTTTGATCAAAATGCAACATTGGAAGAATGAGAGGTAAGAAGAGTGATAACTATGCAGACTTTTCATACATAATGCTTACCCGGTAAACATTCTGCGGAATTCAGTCGGGGTGCAGCCCTTTTCTGCTTTGAACACCCTTATGAAAGTGGATGGATTTGCAAAGCCTGATTGCATTGCAGTCTCGGTGATCGATATTTTGGGATCAGTCAGAAGAGTCAGGGCAAGCTCTATTCTTTTTTGATTTAAGTATTTGTAAAAGGTATTATTGGTAAACTGTTTAAATAGCCGGGTAAAGTGATATTTACTGAATCCGGCTATTTTTGCGATTTCATCGAGTGTTATGTCCTCAGTGCAATGTGCATCAATATATTCGCAGATGGACAGAAAACGCTCCAGGTATTCCTGCTGCTTGTGTCTGCCGACATTAAAATGACAACTGCTGGCAGTGTGGTGTCTTCCGATAAGGACAAGGATTTCGAGCATTTTGGAGTAGATCACGGCTTCTGATAGAAATGAGTCGGTCTGGTATTCGTCCGCTATATCAAGCAGCATTTTACGGATATTGCTGTGGATGTCACCGGAAGCTTCAGCGGTAAGCGTTATAGCAGGTGATATAAGGGTAAGTATGGAATTTAATTCCTTTATTTTTGAGACAGCAGACCACTCGATCTGTATGATGAGCCTTTTTCCTGTATCTGGTGCGATAAGCCTGTGTGTTACACCGGAAGCTATAAAGATAATATCACTCTCGTTAAGTTGTACCATATCATCCCCGATCTGCGCTGTATAGCCGCCTTCAAGCGGCATGATGATCTCCATGGGAGTATGCCAGTGGACGGGATAATCTTCTGCTTCTGCATTTATAAAAAGCTTTACATTGCTGTTTTCTTTATATTTTACTGTCTCATGTATTCCATTCAGATTTTCAATCATATATATCTGTCTCCATAATATGTGATAAGTTTTTAAAAATTATATCATAAATAGCAATTTTTGAACATTGTGAGGCAACAATTAGAAAGAAAATGCTGCTGTGATTTGCTAAAATCAGTATATAAATTAAAGGAGAAGTCACTATGAGTAAAAAAACTATAGAATATGCAAAAAAACTTGTATCACAGATGACTATAGATGAGAAGATAAGTCAGATGCTGTATGAGTCACCGGCTATAGAAAGACTGGGGATACCGGCGTATAACTGGTGGAATGAAGCTCTCCATGGAGTAGCCAGAGCTGGTGTTGCTACAGTATTTCCACAGGCAATAGGCCTTGCGGCAACTTTTGATACAGATCTTATAGATAAGATAGGAGATGTTGTATCAACAGAAGGCCGGGGAAAATTCAATGAATTTTCAAAAAAGGGTGATCACGGAATATACAAGGGACTTACTTTCTGGGCACCTAATGTAAATATATTCAGAGATCCAAGATGGGGCAGGGGGCATGAGACATACGGGGAAGATCCGTACCTGACAGGTAAGCTTGGCTGTGCATATATAAGGGGACTGCAGGGGAGAGATCCGGATCACCTAAAATCGGCAGCCTGTGCCAAGCACTTTGCTGTACACAGCGGTCCTGAAGCCATAAGACATGAATTTGACGCAAAAGCATCAAAGCATGACATGTATGATACATATCTGTATGCCTTCAAGCGATGTGTAAAGGATGCAAAGGTTGAGGCTGTCATGGGGGCTTACAACAGGGTAAACGGAGAACCTGCCTGCGGAAGCAGGACACTGCTTAAGGATATACTGCATGACGAGTTTGGGTTTGAAGGTCATGTGGTGTCTGACTGTTGGGCGATACTTGATTTCCATGAACATCATCATGTGACTGATACTGTTGAGGAATCGGCTGCGATGGCTGTAAACAACGGCTGTGACTTAAACTGTGGAAGTGCATTTTTACACCTTAAGGATGCTTATGACAGGGGACTGGTTTCTGATGAGGCAATCACGGCAGCCGTAGAAAGGCTGATGGAGGTGCGTATCCGTCTGGGCATGATGAAGGACTATCCATCACCATATGAGGACATAGCATATGATGTTGTGGAATGCAAGGAGCATGTGGAACTTTCTGTGGAGGCTGCAAGAAGAAGTCTTGTCCTCTTAAAGAATAAGGACAATTTCCTGCCACTCGACAGAAAAAAGGTAAAAACAATTGCAGTTATAGGACCAAATGCAAACTCAAGAGATGCATTAATAGGAAACTATTATGGTACTTCATCAAGATATATCATTCCACTGGAGGGATTACAGCAATATTTGGGAGAGGATGCTAGAGTACTTTATGCAGAGGGCTGCCACTTATATAAGGATAAAGTGCAGGGACTAGCAGAGAAAAAAGACAGATTTAAGGAAGCTCTCATCATGGCAGAACAGTCAGATGTGGTCGTAATGTGTCTTGGACTTGATGCAACTATAGAAGGTGAAGAGGGTGATGCCGGAAATGAATATGCAAGCGGTGACAAGCTGGGACTTATGCTTCCGGGATTGCAGGAGGAGCTTTTAGAGGCTGTTGCAGCAGTAGGAAAGCCGGTGATACTTGTGTTGTCAGCAGGAAGTGCGATAGATCTTTCCTGGGCGCAAGAGCATGTGGATGCCATTATAGACAGCTGGTATCCGGGAGCAAGAGGTGGAAAAGCTGTTGCGGAAGCTATATTCGGAGAGTATAGTCCGAGTGGAAAACTGCCGGTTACATTTTATCAGGGCACCGAAAATCTCCCAGAGTTTACGGATTATTCAATGGCTCACAGGACATACCGCTATACAAATGAGAATGTGTTATATCCATTTGGATATGGACTGCATTATGGTGAGACAAACTATGATGGACTATCAGTGGATAAAGCAGAAAGTGATGTAAACGAGCCTGTCGAGGTGTCTGTAAATGTGACGAATGACAGCAGATATCCGGTCAATGAGATAGTCCAGATATATATCAGGCACGTTGATGCCGCAGAGTATGAGCCGGGATATCAGCTAAAGGGGATTGAGGTTGTAAAGCTTGAGCCATATGAGACAAAAAAAGTAAAGCTGACTCTTATGCCAAGAGATTTTGCTGTTATAGAGGAGGATGGAAGCTGTGTAGCTGTGCCGGGAATCTATGAAATAGCGGCAGGAGGACAGCAACCTGATGACAGAAGTGCAAAGCTCACAGGTAAGAGGGCAGAGTGCATTGAGATTAAAAGATGCGGAGAGAAAACAGGGGTAGAGTATTAACAATAAATATGTTATTTTATAATTAATGACAAGTTAAAAAAGACTTTAGGAGCGGACATATGTCGGCTCCTTTAAGTGATTTCAGAGGAACTGTTTATGAGAAAATCAATATGGAACGCCCTTGAAAAAAAGCTTGATGACTATTCGCTCAAAAAAAAATTCTACATATTCTATGTACTGTGTGTCATGCTGCCGCTTATAGTGACAGATGCAGTGGTGCTTTCTACCGTAAAAAATGCTGAAAAAGAAAGCAGCAGACATGAAATGTCGAGCATAGCAAGTGCTGTGGGATATAATCTGAGCAGCATAGTCAATAACGCAGGAGAGGCAGCTAAAAGTATTTATACGAGCAAGCGTATAGACGATTTTATTTCAAAGGAATATACAAGCTCTGCTGAGTATGTATCAGAGTATCAGAGCTTCTTTCAGGATACACTTTTTGAAAATACACTTGGAATGAGGAATATAGTATTTTTTTTGTATGCTGACAATCCTACAATAGTAAATGGCGGAAAAGTAAATGATATGTCTGCTATAAGAAATACGGATTCTTACAGACTTTTGGAGCAGAAGGGCAGCGGAGGTCTTTTTTTCGTATATGAAAAAGGCGGAGCCGGATTGTCAGATGAAAGACGTATGATTTATATGCAAAAGCTGGATTTTTACTCATCTGATATCGAAAAGGTACTCAAGGTAGAGTTTAATTATGGCAGCATGATGCGCACCCTTAAGAATATGAATTATGATAATGAAGTGCTTATCTGCCATGGGGATGACATAGTGCTGTCAAATGGGGCCTACAGTGGGATCAACAAACCATTTAAGACATTGGATGAGATTGGGAAAATAAGCGACTCCGTATACAAGCAGCAGATTTCCTTGTATGATTGTGATCTTGATATATATGTGTTTAAGACACGCAGTAATATATGGAGCATGCTTATGCACAATGCACCGATCATTCTGTTTTTGGTGCTGGTAAACATTCTTTTTCCACTCTGCCTTGTGAGTATTTTTAATCGCTCATTTACAAACAGGATTTTAAAACTCTCAAAGGTATTTAAGTCTGTTGACAGCGAAAAGCTGGTACCTATGTTTTATCGTGAGAGTAACGATGAGATCGGCAGCATGATAAAAAATTACAACAGGATGGTAAGCCGTACAAATGACCTGATCCAGACAGTATATAAGAATAAGATAAAAGAGCAGGAGATGCTTGTAAGTCAGAAAAATGCAGAGCTTCTTGCACTGCACAGCCAGATAAATCCGCACTTTCTGTTTAATGCGCTTGAGAGCATACGAATGCACAGTCTGCTGAAAAAGGAAAATGAGACGGCAGATATGGTTGAAAAGCTCGCGATCATGCAAAGGCAGTATGTGGAGTGGGGAAATGATGCTGTACCCGTTGCAAAGGAATGTGAATTTGTAAAAGCCTATCTGGCATTGCAGAAATACCGGTTTGGCGAGCGACTGAACTATAACATAGATATAGAAGCAGACTGCATGGAATGTCAGGTGCCAAAGCTTACACTAGTAACCTTTGTTGAAAATGCCTGTGTACATGGAATAGAGAGTAAGGCTGCTCCGGGCTGGATATTTGTGCGTATATTCAAAAAAGCCGGGTTCATGCATATAGAGGTTGAGGATACAGGTAGCGGAATTAATCCGGCTACTCTTGAAAAAATGAAAAGTAACATGAAAAATGCAGATATCGACATGTTAAAATCGGGAGGCAGAGTGGGGGTGATAAATGCCTGCCTGCGTATCAAAATGGTTACGGAATCTAGAGCAGTATTTGATATGGACAGTGAGGAAGGCTGCGGTACGACTGTGATGATAAAAATACCGGAAATATATTTATAGGGGGATTAACAATGCTTAAAGTATTATTGGTGGATGATGAGCCTTTTATAATACAGGGACTTAAGGTGATCATTGACTGGGAGAATGAAGGATTTGAGATAGCAGGAACAGCCTCAAACGGGAAAGAGGCATTACAGTTTCTGGAAAAGGAGGATGTGGATCTTGTCATAGCTGATATAAGAATGCCGGAAATGACAGGACTTGAGCTGCTTGAGGCATTGCGAAAAGATAAAAAATCAGATGTGTATTTTGTAATACTAAGCGGATATGCAGAGTTTGGATATGCACAGCAGGCCATGCAGAATGATTGTACGGATTACATACTAAAGCCGGTAGATAAGGATATGCTGCTTAAGGTATTAAGCAAAGTTCTCGTGCTTAAAAATGAAAAAAACCAGATTAATGAGGACAATAAAAAGATGAAGCAGGCATATCTTGCAAGGCATCTGATCTCTCTGATACAGGGGAAATATGATGATGTAAACCTGAATTATGTAAAAGAAAATATGCGTTGTGATGGTGGCGCAAGATATGTAGAGATACAGATGGAACAGGTGCCTGTAAGTGATGAGATGCTCGATGGTGATATGAGAAGTTTCCAGCGTAAGATGTACGAAAGCTGTGTTACTTTTTTGGGAGATGATTCAGCACATTGTGTATTTGATGTATCGGTAAATGAAAAAGTGTATGACATAGGATTCATATTTTCGGACTATATGGCAGAGGAGTCTGCGGAAAACGAGAGAAAATATCTTGAGGATCTGAGAAAGTATATATGTGATAATACACAGAAGAATATTGTTATGCTGGTCGGAAGAAAAGTATCAGATATATCAAAGATAGCCAGATCATATGGCAACGCATGTATGCTCAGATCGTTTCAGGGATTCCGCGTGTCGAAGAACATATATTATTATGAGGATGAAGTAAAGATATCGGCAGAGGGAATAGTACTTTGCAAAGATAGTCTGGATAAACTGCTTCGTACAGTGGAACAGAATAACCATGTTGAGATAAGGAATGCAGTGGCTGCGTTTTATGATGAGATGTCTAATATGGGTATGAATGGGGAAAGCATGAATCTAAACATCAATTATCTGTTGTTTCAGTTCATACATCTGGCAAGTGAGCAGGATGATAATGTCAGTCAGGAGGAGATACTGCGACTTATAAGTGAGAGCAGCTTTAAGACTGGGATTGAGAGGGGAAGCCGGGCACATATGACAAGATTTTGCTGTGAGTATGGTGATTACCTGTCGCAGCTTAGAAAAAATGTGTCAAGAGGTGTGATAGGCATGGTGGAAAAGGAAGTAAGAGATAATTATGCTACGAACATCACGCTTAAGAGTCTGAGTGAGAAGTATTATGTAAACAGTGCATATTTAGGGCAGCTTTTCAGAAAAAAATATGGACAGTCATTTAAAGATTATCTGAATAATTACAGGATGGATCAGGCAGCAGAATTGCTGCTTAGGACGGATAAGAAGATTATACAGATAGCGGAGGAAGTCGGATACCATGATATGGATTACTTTGTAAACCGGTTTATACAGGCAAAAGGCTGTACACCGGCACGTTTCAGACGTCAGATGCAAAGTGGAGAATAATATATACTACTGAAAACAGGGTAAATTATAGTTTTTATGAGAAACTATAGTTTACCCTGTTTTTGACTATAGTTACTCCGATTGTTTGAAAACTTAAAAAGTATAAAATTAAGTTATCAAAAGGGAGGACATTACAATATGAGAAGAAAAAAAATTGTAAGCATGCTGCTTGTGGCTACCATGGCAGCAACATTGTTTGCCGGATGTGGCAGTGATAGTGGCAAAAAAGGTAGCTCGGGATCAACTGATGGGGTAAAAGAATTTGATGCATTTTTTGCCCTAGCCGGATCCGAAATCAACGATGACAATGAGATCCAGAAATTGATCGAGGAAAAGACAGGCGTAAGAGTAAAGGAAACCTGGCTTACCGGACAGACAGCCGATGAGGCTGTTGGAACAATGATCGCTGGTGGCGAATACCCGGATTTCATTGACGGACAGAGCGGACAGATACAGCTTTATGAAGCAGGAGCGCTTGTTCCACTTGACGAGTACATTGACAAATACGAAAACATCAAGAATCTTTTCACAGATCTTGAGTGGGAAAAACTCCGTCAGGATGATGGACACATCTACTGGATTCCACAGTTTAGCTGTATAAAAGGCGAAGAGAAAGTTTGCGCTCACAATGATGAGGCATTCTGGATCCAGGCAAGAGTACTTAAATGGGCCAATTACCCGGAGATTAAGACACTTGATGAGTATTTCGATCTTATCGAGTCATATAACGAGGCAAATCCTACTATGGAAGATGGAACAGAAAATATTCCATATACAATCCTCTGCGATGACTGGAGATATTTCTGTCTTGAGAACGCACCACAGTTCCTTGATGGATATCCAAATGATGGATCATGTATGGTAGATCCTGATACAAAGACAGTACTTGATTACAACACATCTGATACAGCAGTTAAGTATTTTAAGAAGCTTAATGAAGAGTACCAGAAGGGAATTGTAGATCCTGAGTCATTTACACAGTCATATGATGAATACATTTCAAAGCTCTCTACAGGACGTGTACTTGGAATGGTAGATCAGTGGTGGGAATTTGCATATAATGCAGGTGATGCAATAACACAGGCAGGTCTTGATGAGCAGGGCTGCGATTACATTCCCTTACCTATAACAATTGATGGACGTGATAACCAGTGGCACAACTCAGGCGGAGCATTCAATGAATCATCAGGTCTTGCAGTTACAGTATCTTGTGACGATGTTGATGGAGCTATGAAGTTTATAAATGATCTTCTCGATCAGGATATTCATAATCTCAGATTCTGGGGCGTTGAGGGTACGGACTATGAAGTAGATGAAAATGGTGAGTTCTATAGAACAGCAGATGAGAGAACACAGGCTTCTGATACAGCATATAAGGCTTCTCACCTTTGCTCATACTCATACTTCCCACAGTATACCGGAACAAGTGATGATGGAATCAATGCAAACAAGCCTGACGGACAGGCAAGAGAGTTCTATGATGGCTTAAATGATGATGTAAGAGAGACTTTCGATGCATACGGTGTAGAGACATATGTTGAAATGCTTGGAACAAATGAGGCACCTGGTGACTGGTATCCAATGTGGTCATTCTCTAACAACTTTACTACAAGTACTGCCGGTGGTGTAGCTTGGACAAAGATCGGTGAGGTTAAGCATGAGCAGCTTCCACAGGTTGTTATGGCAAAAGATTTTGACAGTGCATGGAGTACATATATGGATGCATACAATGCTTGTAATCCACAGGATTTTATCGATGAATTGCAGACAGAGCTTGACACAAGATTAGAGCAGGCTGCCAAGTTCCAATAAAGTTTAAATGAAATTTGAGACAGGCAGATGTAGCTAGATTTCATCTGCCTGTTGCCTTTAAGGAGTGATGTCATGTCATTAACGAGAAAAAATAAAAAAGAAAAGTTCAGAGAACCTAGGACAAAAATTACATGGAAAGAAGTCAAACGCCAGAAAGTGCTGTTGTTTTGGGCAGCAATTATGGTGGCATATGGAGTTGTATTCTATTATCTGCCGCTCGCTGGCTGGGCAATGGCATTTCAGGATTACAAACCAAGGCTTGGTATATTCCATTCTGCATTTGTTGGATTGGACAAATTCAAGATGCTGTTCTCAGATATGGCATTTATCCGTGTTATAAGAAATACACTCGCAATGGGTGTTATCAATCTGGTTGTCACATTTGTTACAGCCATAGCATTTGCAATCTTACTGAATGAGATTGCATCAAAAGGTGGAAAGAAAGTAGTACAGACCATATCGTATCTGCCACATTTCCTCTCATGGATTATTGTAACGGGTATATTGCACGATATGCTTTCAGGAACAGGTATTGTAAATGAGTTCCTTGTAAATATGCATATCATAGACCAACCGATAAACTTTTTTGCACATCCGGGATACTTCTGGCCGATAGTGGCATTTGCAAATGTATGGAAAGAAACAGGATGGAATGCGATCATATATCTTGCAGCCATTACATCAATAGATCCTTCACTTTACGAAGCAGCAGCCATTGATGGAGCAGGACGCTGGGCTAAGATCAAGTATGTAACATTACCGGGAATAAAACCAACTATCATAATACTTCTCCTTATGAATATAGGTAATGTTTTAAATGCAGGATTTGAGATCCAGTATCTCTTAGGAAACGGACTGGTACAGAAAGTATCACAGACTATTGATATTTATGTACTTAAATGGGGCATAAGTCAGGGTGATTATGCAATAGGTACCGCAGCAGGTATATTCAAGAGTGCGGTAAGTATAATTCTCATAGTTATTGCGAATAAAATTGCCAAACATAATGGCGAAGAACAGTTGTTTTAAGGAGGTCTTGTACAATGGCAGATGTAACAGCAGGCTCTGTAAAGAGCAAAAAGAAAAAGAAAATAAAAATATTTCCAATTGTAAATGGCATCATTATGGTACTGTTTGTAGTCATGACACTTTATCCGGTGCTTAATACACTTGCGATATCGCTCAATGATGGTACAGATGCATTAAGAGGTGGAATTTACCTCATACCAAGAAAGTTTACATGGAAAAATTATATAACGGTTTTACAAAAAGATAATCTGATAACAGGGGCATACATTACTGTTGCCAGAACAATAATTGGAACGGCCTTAGCACTGGTGGCAAATGCGATCCTTGCTTTTATAGTCAGCAGAAAAAGATTTTTGTTCAAAAGAGGCTTATCCTTATTCTGGGTTATCACAATGTATGTCAATGGTGGATTGATCCCTACTTTCCTACTGTACAAGGGACTTGGGCTTACCAATAGTTTTTGGGTTTATGTAGTCCCTGGAATGGTCAGCGCGTTTAACATGCTAGTTATCAGGACCTATATGAATGGTATTCCTGATAGCTTAGAGGAGTCAGCGCAGCTTGACGGTGCAGGATATACCACCATTTTCCTGAAGATATATTCCCCTCTCTGCAAACCGGTATATGCGACAGTAGCTTTATTCGTAGCAGTAGGACAGTGGAACTCATGGTTTGATGCAATGCTTTATAACCGTATGAGCACAAAGCTTACAACATTACAGTATGAACTTATGAAGCTTCTTTCATCTGTAACAAATCAGGGAGGAACAGCAGAAACAATGAAAAATGCTGTAGGCGCAGTTACACCTACATCAGTTCGTGCCGCAGCAACAATTGTAACAATGCTTCCGATCATATGTATTTACCCGTTTTTACAGAAATACTTTGTTACAGGACTTACACTTGGTGGAGTTAAAGAATAAACATTTTTTACAGGATGCCCGGCAGGATAACTGCCGGGTGTTTTTGTGACTATTACCTGAAATGTGAATTTACTGGGTATATTGGAGTGGAAAACAGCATAAAAGTATGCTGTTTGGAAGAGACAATCAGAGGATCAGATTTTCCTGTGGCTAAAATAGGAATAATGTATTATAATGATTAAGGGGCAAAATACTTTTTGACCCTCATACCATTAGTATGAATTGTTATGGGGAAACATGGAATGGATAATTATTTAAGGATAGATATCAGAAGAAAAATAATATATTTTGTATTGATGCTGTTTTTCACGATATTGATGATGGTGGCTTTTGTCGGGATTACGAATATCGATGGAACAAAAAATAATGATGTAGAACTTGATGAGGGATGGAATGTACAGATAAATGGTAAGACCTATAGTGATGTGACGCTGAGTGACTTTAAGTTTGATATGTGTAATAAAGGCGATGCTGTTATCATGACGTACAATATACCTGAGTATAATGAAATTAGTCAGCCTGTCCTTGTGTTGTATTCGATACATTCCATGGTTACGGTCAGGGTGGACGATGAAGTGATATATGATTATGGCGTAAAACGTTTTAGTGACAACATGCTTCTTGGATATGGAAGGCATTTTGTGACATTTCCAAAGGATGCAGCGGGGAGGAAACTTACGGTTGAATTTAACGTTTCAGAAGATAATGCATTTGAAGGAATACAGCCGGTTTCGATCACAGATGGAAATTCATATGTGTTGAGGGATATCGGCAGCAAGAGAATACATCTGGCAACTGCAATGTTTCTTATGATGTTTGGAATAATAATAATGCTTTTGTCTATGATCATGATAAAACAGTCAGTGAGTTTTATCCAGACATTCTGCATAGCTATGTTTTCATTTTTAATAGGCTGTTGGACGCTGTGCAATGCAGATCTTATTGAGTACATGTCGTCGGATCTGCTTGTGAAATCATATATGGAATACATGTCGCTATATCTGTTGCCACTGCCTTTTACATATTATTTCAGAGATCATGCTGATGATAAAGACACTCCGCGATGGATAAAAATCTATTTTTGGATGTTGATTGCAGCAGAGATCGTATTTGTTATATCTGTATTTGTTTTACAACTTTTAAATATAGTTCATCTGCCAAATGCACTTTCATTTGCACATGGTCTGATGCTGTTAGCTATATTATTTTTTGTTATAATAAGCATATATGATATACGAAAGAGCAAAAAACAAATCAACAGTGTCATGATAGGCTTTATAGTGGCCATTTTCCTGGTAATGTTTGAAATATTCAGATTTAATCTGAACAAGTATCTTTTTGGATTTACAAAGAATGAATACAGCTCCACCACCTGTTTTGCGGTGCTTATAATTGTTATTTCCATGCTGATAGATTATGGAAACAAAATATCGCATGTGCTCTACGAGAATGCACAGCAGGCAGTTTTGGAAAAACTTGCATATACGGATGAGCTGACCGGGCTGGGAAACAGGCGTTGTTATGATGAAAGATTAAATCAGCTTGGGGCAACATCAGATGCAGGGCACAATTATGCGATTGTAAGCTTTGATCTTAATTTCCTAAAAAAGACAAATGATACTTATGGACATGAGATTGGTGATATGCTTTTAAAATCTTTTGCGGATGTACTAAAGACTGTATTTGATTCAAAATGCACCATAACGCGTACAGGAGGAGACGAGTTCGTGGTAATAATGGAAGATATCACGGAGGAAATAATAAAAAATAAGATCAGACATATGCAGACGCTCATGGAAGAAAAGAACAAAGAATCCTCAAAGGTTTTTCTTGATACATCATATGGATATGCAATAAGCGATGAACATTTCACAGAAAATGAACTTAAAGCTGACCCACAGATCATATCCCGTATCGCTGATGACAGGATGTACGAGTTTAAGAAGATCTCAAAACTTGGCAGGAAATAAACAGTAATAAAAGTCTACCAATTTGAATAGCAATGTGATATCATACATATAGTCTAATTATAGGAGGAAAGCTATGGAAGATAATAACAAATACACAGATGATACTTCTTCATTTGGTACATCAGAAAATCAGGATACATATAGTTCACCAGAGACAGAACAATCTGACAGCCACATTAAGGCTATGCCTGTAGATGATCAGCCATATCAGCAGAATTATAGCGCTGGGCAGCAATCATATCAGCAGAATTATGGAAACACACAGCCGAATTATTACAATGGTCAGCCAGATTATAATGCAGGACAGCAGTATTCACAGCAGCCTTATGGAACACAGATACCACCTGTCCAGCCATATGCGCAGACAGCATATGGACAGGCTGTATATGGATCGCAGCCAAATGGAGCCAGACAAAAAAATGAAGGAATAGGATTTGGAATAGCATCTATGGTGCTTGGTATTTTGTCAATACTTTTATTCTGCACATGTTTCAACATAATTACAGCTATTCTTGCTGTGATATTCGGTATAATACAGTTGGTAAAATGCAAAAATAAGGTATTTGCAATTGTTGGAATTTCAACAGCAGCAGTTTCAATAATACTTACTATAATATTTTGGATTGTGGTTGCTCCTAATATTTCAACAAATTATTATAATACATTCAGGAGTGAGTATCCGGATCTTTATGAAGAGTTCTACAATGATACTTATTAAAATAATGCTGGTATTTAATTAGTTTTTATAACAAATTGTTACTATTGACATGACGTGATTCAGGTCTTATACTAATTAATACCTATAAGAAAGGTTTGTTTTTTACAAAATAGACTAAAAACTAATACACAGAAAAAGCGATGACAAAGACAGTAGTTTTGGCAGGAAAGTCAAAGAGAGCCGGGGAGGTGAGAGCCGGTATGAGTAGAGCCATTTCGAATATCACTTTCGAGCCGCAGACCAAAATCAGCAAGCTTTATATCATATACAGCAGATAGAGAGTAGGTTCTGACGTATTCCCTACGTTACAGGGGGCGGGTATGCAAGGGATTTCCCTTAAGTACATTGTAATAGGTGGTATAGACGTATCAGGCACGCGTTCCTAATTACAGGAATGAGTGCCTTTTTTAGTGAATATCTCATAAACCGAAAATTGTAGTTGGTGTATGTTGGGATTGTTCACGAACAATATGGAATAAGGAGAGATAATCATGTACAACAAAGTTGACACCAATATGAACTTCGTTGAACGCGAGAAAAAGACAGAAGAGTTCTGGAGAGAGAATGATATCTTCAGAAAATCAATGGAAAACAGAAAAGAAGGAGAGACATACACATTTTATGATGGACCTCCTACAGCAAACGGAAAGCCTCACATCGGACATGTTGAGACACGTACAATAAAGGATATGATCCCAAGATTTCAGACTATGAAGGGCAAATATGTGCCACGTAAAGCCGGATGGGATACACACGGACTTCCTGTTGAAATCGAGGTAGAGAAATTACTCGGACTTGACGGAAAAGACCAGATTGAGAACTATGGACTTGAGCCATTCATCAAAAAATGTAAAGAGTCAGTATGGAAATACAAAGGAATGTGGGAGGATTTCTCCAACACAGTAGGTTTCTGGGCTGATATGGACAATCCATATGTCACATATGATGACAACTTCATCGAGTCAGAGTGGTGGGCACTCAAAGAAATCTGGAACAAGGGACTCCTTTACAAAGGATTTAAGATCGTTCCTTACTGTCCTCGTTGTGGTACACCTCTTTCAGCACAGGAGGTAGCACAGGGCTACAAGACAGTTAAAGAGAAATCGGCAGTAGTTCGTTTCAAGGTAGTAGGAGAGGATGCATATTTCCTCGCATGGACAACAACTCCGTGGACACTTCCAAGTAACGTGGCACTCTGTGTAAACCCTAATGACACATACATCAAGGTAAAAGCTGTTGACGGTTTCACATATTATCTGGCAGAGGCACTTGCAGACAAGGTACTTTCTCCACTCCTTTCAAAAGAGGATGCAGAGGCTGGTAAAAAAGCCTACGAAGTGCTTGAGACTTACAAGGGAACTGACCTTGAAAGAAAAGAATATGAGCCACTCTATGACTGCGCTAAGCAGGTTGCTGACAAACAGGGCAAGAAAGGCTTCTTCGTGACCTGTGACACATATGTTACCATGTCAGACGGTACAGGAATCGTTCATATCGCTCCTGCATTTGGTGAGGATGATGCCAATGTCGGAAGAAATTATGACCTTCCATTCGTACAGTTCGTAAACGGAAAAGGTGAACTTACAGAAGAGACACCATTTGCCGGTATGTGGGTAAAGGATGCTGATCCTGAGGTACTTAAGGACTTAAGCAGCAGAAAACAGCTTTTCGATGCTCCAAAATTCGAGCATGAGTATCCACACTGCTGGAGATGTGACAAGCCTCTTATCTACTATGCAAGAGAGTCATGGTACATCAAAGAGACAGCAGTAAAAGATGACCTTATCAAAAACAACAACACAGTAAACTGGATTCCTGAGTCTATCGGATCAGGACGTTTCGGAAACTGGCTTGAGAATATCCAGGACTGGGCTATCTCACGTAACCGTTACTGGGGAACTCCTCTTAACATCTGGGAGTGTGAGTGCGGACACAGAGAGTGTATCGGAAGCCGTGCAGAACTTGCAGAAAAAGCAGGAGATCCAAAGGCGGCAGAGGTAGAGCTTCACAGACCATATATCGATGAGGTTACTATCAAGTGTCCTGACTGTGGAAAAGAAATGCACCGTGTACCTGAGGTGCTTGACTGCTGGTTTGATTCAGGAGCAATGCCATTTGCACAGCATCATTATCCATTTGAGAATAAAGACCTCTTTGAGCAGCAGTTCCCTGCCAAGTTCATTTCAGAGGCAGTTGACCAGACACGTGGATGGTTCCATTCACTCATGGCAGAGTCAACACTTTTATTCAACAAAGCACCATATGAGAACGTTATCGTACTCGGACACGTACAGGATGAGAACGGACAGAAGATGTCCAAATCAAAGGGCAATGCGGTTGATCCGTTTGATGCACTCCAGACATACGGAGCAGATGCTATCAGATGGTATTTCTACACAGCATCAGCACCATGGATCCCTAAGAGATTCTCAGGAAAGCTCGTTCTTGAAGGACAGCGCAAATTCATGGGAACACTGTGGAACACATACGCATTCTTCGTACTTTATGCAAATATTGACGAATTTGATGCCACAAAATACACACTTGAATATGATAAATTATCAGTAATGGATAAATGGCTTTTATCAAAACTCAACTCAGCAGTTGCAGGAGTAGATGATTGTCTTTCAAACTACAAGATCCCTGAGGCAGCAAAATATCTTCAGGAGTTTGTAGACGATATGAGTAACTGGTATGTACGCCGCAGCCGTGAGCGTTTCTGGGCAAAAGGTATGGAGCAGGATAAGATCAATGCATACATGACACTTTACACAGCCCTTGTAACTATCTCAAAGGCATCAGCACCAATGATCCCATTCATGACAGAGGATATTTACAGAAACCTTGTATGCTCTATCGACAAGAGTGCACCGGAGTCAATCCATCTCTGTGATTACCCTGTTGTAGATGACAAGATGATCGACAAGAAGCTCGAGGCAGACATGGATGAGGTACTCAAAGTAGTAGTACTTGGCCGTGCATGCCGTAACGAGGCAAACATCAAGAACCGCCAGCCAATCGGTAAAATGTATGTAAAAGCCCCTGAAAAACTGGATGAATTTTATGTAAATATTATCGCTGATGAGCTTAATGTAAAGAGTACAGAGTTTACAGATGATGTGTCAACATACACTACCTACCAGTTTAAGCCACAGCTTAGAACAGTAGGACCTAAGTATGGTAAGTACTTAGGACAGATCAAGGCAGCACTTGCTGAATTAGATGGTAATAAGGCAATGGCTGAGCTTAAGAGCACAGGATCACTCAAACTTGACAGTGTAAGTGATGAAGTTGTATTATCAGAAGAGGATCTGCTTATCGAGATGACTCAGATGGAAGGATATGTGACACAGTCTGACAACAACATCACAGTTGTCCTTGACACAAATCTCACACCTGAGCTTATAGAGGAAGGTTTTGTAAGAGAGATCATAAGCAAGATCCAGACAATGCGTAAAGACGCTGATTTTGAAGTAATGGATCACATTGCTGTAACCTACGAGGCTGATGAGAAAGTATCTTCTGTATTCGTGAAATACGGAGATGACATCAAATCAGAGGTTCTTGCAGTATCTATCGAGGCAGGAAATCTCAAGGGATTTGAAAAAGACTGGAATATAAATGGTGAATCAGTTAAGCTTGCGGTTGAAAAGCAGTAGCAATAGTGGGAGGGGGAGCATTTTCTGTGCTCCCTCTTTGCGCCTTAAGGAGGAAAAAATGAGAGATAAGACGTTTAGCAAAAAAGTGTTTATTAAGTCAGTTTCAGACAATCTGAAAAACAAGTATCGTAAAACAATTGACGATGCCACACAGCAGGAACTGTATCAGGCTATATCAGAGGCTGTAAAGGATGTTATCATGGATGAGTGGATCGCCACTCAGAGAGTAATGGACAAACAGGATCCTAAGGTTGTTTACTATATGTCAATGGAGTTCTTGATGGGAAGAGCTCTCGGCAACAATCTTATCAACCTTTCTGCATACAAAGAGGTAAAAGAGGCACTTGAAGAGATTGGTGTGGACATCAATGCCATTGAGGATCAGGAGCCGGATCCGGCACTCGGAAACGGTGGTCTTGGAAGACTGGCAGCCTGCTTTATGGATTCACTTGCCACACTTGGATACCCTGCATACGGCTGTGGAATCAGATACAGATACGGTATGTTCAAACAGCAGATATCTGACGGTTTCCAGATTGAGGTACCTGACAACTGGTTAAAGGACGGATATCCATTCGAGCTTAGAAGACCTGAGTACTGTTACGAGGTAAAATTCGGCGGATATGTGCAGGAGAGCACAGACGAGAACGGAGAGCTTCATTTCGAGCAGAAGGATTACCAGTCAGTTCTCGCAATCCCATATGATATGCCTATCGTGGGATATGACAACAACGTGGTAAACTCACTCATTATATGGGATGCAGAGCCAAAGAACGGGTTTTCTCTTGAGTCCTTCGATCAGGGAGATTATGACAAGGCTGTAGAGCAGGAGAACCTTGCAAGAAACCTTGTAGAGGTGCTTTATCCAAATGACAACCATGTAAAGGGAAAAGAGCTTAGATTAAAACAGCAGTATTTCTTCGTATCTGCAAGTATCCAGCGTGCACTTGCAAGATTCAAGAAGCATCATACAGATTTAAAAGAGCTGCCTGATAAGGTAGTATTCCAGATGAATGATACTCATCCTACAGTAGCAGTAGCAGAGCTTATGAGAATACTCGTAGATGAGGAAGGACTATCATGGGACGATGCATGGGATATCACAACACGTTCGGTAGCCTATACTAACCACACTATTATGGCAGAGGCTCTTGAGAAATGGCCTATAGAGATCTTCCAGAGACTTCTTCCACGTGTATACCAGATCGTAGACGAGATCAACAGAAGATTTGTAATGCAGATCAATGACAGATATCCGGGAAATGAGGAGAAAGTCCGCAAGATGGCTATCCTTTATGACGGACAGGTAAAAATGGCTAATATGGCTATCGTTGCAGGATACTCTGTAAACGGTGTCGCTAAGCTTCACACAGAGATATTAAAAAATCAGGAGCTTCATGATTTCTATGAGATGTTCCCTGAGAAATTCAACAACAAGACAAACGGAATCACACAGCGTAGATTTTTAGCTCATGCAAATCCACTGCTTGCAGACTGGATCACAAAGCATGTAGGAAGCGGCTGGATCACAGATCTTACAAAGCTGTCACAGCTTACAAAGCTTGCTGACAATGCAACAGCCCTTGAAGAGTTTGCACAGATCAAGAGAGCAAACAAGGTACGTCTTGCAAAATATATCAAGGAGCACAACGGCATCGATGTAAATCCTGATTCAATTTTTGATGTACAGGTTAAGAGACTTCACGAGTACAAGAGACAGCTCATGAACATCCTGCACGTAATGTACCTTTACAACAAAATAAAAGAAAATCCTTCTATGGATTTCTACCCAAGAACATTTATCTTCGGAGCGAAGGCAGCAGCCGGATACAGAAATGCAAAGAAGACGATCAAGCTTATAAACAGCGTGGCAGATGTGATCAACAACGATGCTTCCATAGATGGCAAGATCAAGGTTGTATTCATCGAGGATTACAAGGTATCTAACGCAGAGCTTATCTTTGCAGCAGCAGATGTCAGCGAGCAGATCTCTACAGCCAGCAAAGAGGCTTCCGGAACAGGAAACATGAAGTTCATGTTAAACGGTGCTCTTACTATCGGTACAATGGACGGAGCTAATGTCGAGATGTTCGATGAGGTTGGTGCAGACAATATGTTCATCCTCGGTATGAGTTCAGATGAGGTCATCTCTCATGAGCAAAGACACGACTACAATCCTGTAGACATTTACAATAATGACTGGGAGATCAAGAAAGTATTAAACCAGCTTGTAGACGGAACATACTCACCAAACGATCACGAGCTGTTTAGAGAGCTTTACAACTCACTGCTCAACCCACAGCCGGGACAGGTGGCAGACCGCTACTTTATCCTTGCTGATTTCAGATCATATGCTAACGCACAGCAGAAGATCAACGAGTACTACCAGAACAAGAGTGCATGGAGAAAGAGTGCACTTCTTAATACAGCACACGTAGGAAAGTTCTCATCAGACAGAACTATTCAGGAGTATGTAGACGATATCTGGCATCTTGACAAGATTACCGTAAACGTGACAGGAGTATAAGATTTTGGAAAGTAATATCGCAACGCACAAGGTGACAGGCAGCACGTTAAAGCTCATAGCACTATTTACGATGCTCATAGATCACTTTGCGGCTACGGTACTTCTGCAAATGGCAAATAAGGGGATAGGTGGAACAACGCTTATTGATATTTACTGGGTCATGCGTTCTATAGGGCGCATGGCCTTCCCTGTTTATTGCTTTCTTTTAGTGGAAGGATTCAAATATACAAAAAGCAGGTTACATTATGCGGCAAGGCTTTTTATTTTTGCACTTATATCGGAGATACCGTTTGATCTTGCCTTGAATAATGCTATTCTGGAGTTCAAGAGCAACAATGTATTTTTTACACTGCTTATTGGACTTTTTACGATAATAGTGTTAGAGTGGCTTAAATCGGTGGACCGCATAGATAAATCGTTATCTACAGCCAAGTGGATGCTTGTGACACTGGTAAAATGCATTGTCATGATATCGGTGGTGCTTGTCATGATGATAATCGCGGAGTTTATACTGTGCAGTGATTACGGAGCTGCCGGTGTGGGCTGTGTGGTCATCATATATCTGCTCGGAGCAAGCAGGGAGATAGCATTTGGGGCAGCAGTCATATTGCTCGGTCTTCTTTCGGGTTCGATCGAATTTTTTGCCCTGTTTATGCTTATTCCGATACATTTTTACAATGGAAAACGTGGAATGTCTTTTAAATATGTATTTTATGCGTTTTATCCGGTGCATCTTCTTATACTGCATTTTTGTTGTACTATGATATGATTAAAGGGTCAAAATGTATCATCGATGCATACATTTTGACCCTCACATCGGGTAATGCACATTTTTAGAATGTTCAATCGGAGATTAAGAGAATAATATGAAAAAATTTCTGACATTTTCACTGACAGTGTTTATCATAGTCGGTGGTCTTTTTGCCCTGTCAAAAACAGATTACTTTGGGGATCTGCCACAGGCTCTGGTAAGAACTGTAAAAGCGCATATACAGGCAGCATCGGACTCGGTAAGCATGGAAGATCCGTCCGCGACATATGATGAATCTGTGCTGGGAAGTGAATATCACTATTATTATGAGAAATTATCCGACAGTGACAAGATGCTCTACAGACAGATCTATGTCATGCTCGATGAATTAAAGGACGGCATAGTGCTGGATACTGATGATGTGGACAATTTAAGCCGTATCCAGCAGTTTGTACTGCTTGACAATCCGCAGTTTTTCTATGTGGAAAAGAGCCAGTATACACAGACCACGAAAATAGTGTTTTCACCGGTACTTAATATGTCAAAAAGTGAGATAGAGTCTGCAAGATCAGCAATAAACGGATATGTGTCGGCATGTATGGCGGGGCTTTCGCAGGATGCATCAGACTATGACAAGGCTGTGCATTTTTACGAATATATAATAGATCACACCGATTATGATGAGAACTCTGCGCATAATCAGGATATGTACTCGGTAGTGCTCGGACACACCGTATGTCAGGGCTATGCCATGATGTTTAAGTATATGTGTGATCAGGCTGGAATCCCATCCATGATAGTCACTGGATCGACCTCGGACGCCAATCATGCCTGGAATATGGTGTGCATAGACGGTGTATGGAGCGCGGTGGACTGCACTTACGGAGATGGGGATTACCTTGGAAAAGGCATATCCTATAGCTGGTTTGGGGTACCATCCGATGTGATAAAGCTGACACGCACCATAGACAATGAGGACATGGTGCCGCAGGAGTCATCAGTGCAGAATGATTATTATTACAGAAACGGTCTGTATTTTACATCCTATGATCTTGGAACGCTGCAGGATATGACACTCTCGTCAAATTATATTACGTTTAAATTTGCAGATCAGCAGAGCTATGATACGGCATGCCGCAAGCTGTTTGAACAGGGAGATTACAAGTATCTGATACCGACCGCGCGTGGAGGCACTGTCACATATATGCAGGAGCCGAATTCACTTGCGGTGTTCATACATATACAACTGGGCACCTGATATTTATTATTTCTTTATTTTACAAAGGGGTAGCCGCCCGCCCGTCGTGGTTTGCGCGCTCATGAGGGTACTGCGGCAGAACAATTCGTGAGAATTGCGTAAATTTGTCAGGCGTCGAATTTCGGCTCAAAGTTTGTGTACATTCGCCAGATGAACACTTTCGCCGCGGCGTACGTCTGTGGCACACGCTCTCACGATTTCTTAGTCTAGTGGGAGTAAATGCCGTTTCCAGCTAAGTTTAT
>CAVABC010000029.1:0-31298 GCA_963586665.1 Acutalibacteraceae bacterium | reverse complement strand
TAAGCCGGCACACCGTATCCATAGATACTGCTGCTACCGACTGCATATTGTCTTTGATTGCAAGCGTCGTTTGAATTACCTTCCACGGTATAAACTGTGCCGTTTTCGCATTTCTCAACTATTCCAACATGGTCTGTCGAACCATCACCCTCCCAGTCAAAGAAAATAATATCTCCGGCTTTAGGTTCGTAGTTTCTGTCTTGCCACTGTCCGTTAGACTTAAACCATTCAGCACCCTGAACACATCCGGCAAATTTCGGAATAAGTCCACTGTCGATATAGCCGCACTGGTCGGCACACCAAGATACAAAGCACGCACACCATTCTACACGGCTGCTAAATCCATACCAGCTCCAGTAAGGCTGTCCGCCCTCATTTCCAAGCTGAGTTAAAGCAACTTCCACAATCGCCTGATTTCCACCGGCAGTAAATGCCCGTCCATAAGGATAATATTGCAGAACGTGAGTAACATACTGTGTGTCGCCGTAGCTTTCCCATCCAAGCCGCTGTGCTTGCATTGTTGAAAACTCTACAGCATTGGCATAGGTATATCCTCCGTAATTTTCCTTTGCCCACGAGATATAGCCGTTACCGAAGTTATAACCTTGCAGGGCAAGCTTGATATTATCCATATCAATCGGATTTTGAACTCCCGCAGCTTCAAGTGCCGCTTTCAGTTCCTGAACACCGCATTGAATGGAATACTCTGGGTCTTGTATGCCGTTTGGCTCGTGAGGATACCTTGTATTAAAAGTACCTTCTGCCGCTTGCATTGGGTCAAGTCCTCTGCCTCCGCTTTCTTGCATCATAACGGCTTTGATAAGCTCCACATATTCAGGTATGCCGTATTCTGTAGCATACTGCCGTATAAGCGGGTCATAGGCTTCTACTTCAGCACTGACCGCAGTATAGGAATTGCTGTTACCACCACCGCCAAATAAAGCAATCGCCGCACCGAAAAGAACGACAAAAAGGATAATCACAATCGCAATCCATCCACCGGCGGCAATCGCTGCAATAAGTGCTTTCGTACTGGCAATGATAGCCTTAACAGTCGTAACAACTGCCCTTACTGTTGCCTTTGTTGCTTCGGCTGTGGCTTTCGACGCTTTCTGTGCTGCCTGAGCTGCTTTCTGTGCAGTCTTTGCCGTAGCCTTAGCCGTTTTCTGGGCGGCAACGGCAGCTTGCTTTGTGGTCTTGATAGAAGTCTTCGCTGTCTGCTCAGCTGTTTTAACCGTTTTCTGTGTCGTCTTTGCCGCAGATTTTTGGGCAAACTTAATCGAACTATTTCCGGCTGACCTTGCAGACTGCTTAATAGATTTCTCTGCCGGTTCTAAGGTTCTGATACTTTGTTTACCGGCAGTTCTGACGGATTGCTTCTGAGCCTGACTTTCGACAGCTTTAATTGCTTGCCTTTGAGCTTGATTTTCAGCATTCTTAATTGACTGCCTTTCAAGCTGTTGCTCCGCTCGCTTCATCTTGAAGTTCTCAATGCCTGTCTTGGCTTTCTGATAATTCTGCTTTGTTTCACGAACGCCCCACCGACCGACTTTATCTGCCTGTTCTGCGGTTTTATGCATAGCTCTGTCAGTAGCGGACTCCATTCTGTCAGAAGCATATTCTTCAGGTGAGCCTTCGGAAGCGTGAGTGGAATGCTCCGCCTTATCCTTGGTCTGGATATAGGCTTGCTTCATTCTCTGTGTGGCAATCGCCGCCTTATCAAGGGTTTTAATCGTGCCTTTGCTCGTATCCCTTGTCTTAATATCAGCCATCGGTTTCCTCCTTTCTCCGCAAATTTAAAGAGGGTGGAACTTAATCCACCCTCTTAGCCACAACAACCAATCTGCCGTTATTATGGGAATACTCGCAAGTAGACAAAGAAATCAGCTTATCTCCGTACTCAGCCGTTACACCTGTATCATAGAGAGAAAGCTCCTTGCATTTAGCAACATACTCATCAAATTCCTCTTCATTTTCTGCGTCAGTAAATTCATAGTATTTAAAACTGTCTTCGCTGTCGGTATATACAACTGTTTTGAATACAGCAATTACCTCATACTGATTTCTGTCTGTCAGAGTATCAAACTCAATCGTCTTGTGATTTTCCCAGAAGCTCTTGTCTGTAAATTTCATCAGACCTGTAAACATCGAGCCGTCATTCATATGGTGTCCGTAGATTATGATGTTGTCAGACGGCTTCTGCACATCGCAGTTCTCTTGAACATATGGACAGCCGTATGCTGAATAGGTCTTGTCAAACTTATGCTTAAGATAGAAATTCGGCTCATCTATGGACTGCATAACAGGATAATTTATATTGGTATCCTCCACCTTAATCCAGCCCACCATATCGTTGTTTTGCTGATAAAGCTCATAGTATTCAGCAAGATAATCCTTATCCTCAGAGTAGGTTATGCCTTCATTTTCTTCAGGCGAGTCTTCCTCCACGATTTCGGCAAGATTATCATAAACTTCATTCTGCTTTGCAGAGTCTATCTTGTTTCGGATAATAAAGAAAGTGCTTACAGCTAAAACTGCCGCAAGCACCAATGAAATAATGATATATATTTTTCTGTTCATAGTATTTCCTTTCAAAGCGGGCGAGAGTTAATTACTCTCACCCGGCTTGGTCGTCATCAGTTTATAGAGTTTCGTATTCTTTGGGAACTTATTGGCAAACGGCACGAGGGAACTTCCCACCTTGATAAGTCCGTGTCCTGCCTCAACATTTGTGATATAGGACATCTGCAAATCAGAGATATTAAGAAGCTTTGCAAGCTCAATTCTATCTGTCGAAGCCTGATTTAGCATAATGATAAACTCAGAGTTTGCAAGCATAGTTCTCGCTGTATGGCTCTGCAAGAGGTCATCCACGTTCTGAGTTATACCACTGGCATACGCCCCGTATTTTCTTACTCTCTTCCAAAGTGTAAAGAGGAAGTTCGCAGAATACTCGTGCTGGAAGAGAAGATAAATCTCATCAATAAAGATAAATGTGTTCTTTCCCTTTGCCCTGTTCTGCGTGATACGGTTAAGTATAGAGTCAAGGACAACAAGCATACCGATTGGCATAAGCTGTTTGCCCAAATCCAGAATATCGTAGCAGATAAGGCGGTTGCTGGTATCCACATTGGTCTGTTTTGCAAATGTGTTCAGTGAGCCGTTTGTGAAAAGCTCGATAGCAAGTGCCAGCTCCTTTGCCTCAGGCTCATCCTGTTCCATAAGCTCTGAACGGAAGTCCTGAAGCGTAGGAGTGTATCCCTGATAACCGTTCTGCTGATAAGTGCGGTAAACACTTGCGGTACAACGGTCAATGATGGATTTCTGCTTTGCCCCAAGGTTAGAGCCACCGATTAGCTGTTCGCAAAGAGACATAATAAACTCGGATTTCAGGATAACGGGGTTTGCACCGTCGCCGTAGTCCTTGTTCATATCCATTGCATTGATATGGTTCTTAGAAGTGGCAGAGATATTGATAACCTCTCCGCCCATTGCATTTACAAGCTGAGAATACTCTCGCTCAGGGTCAATGATGATAATATCCGCATCGGAAGATAATACCTGATTGATAATCTCTCCCTTAGCCGCAAAAGACTTACCGCCACCGGATACACCAAGGATAAATGAGTTACCGTTAAGAAGCTGCTTTCGGTCTGCGATAATCATATTTTTGCTGATAACATTCTGCCCATAGTAAATGCCGTTCTCGTGGAAAATATCCTGAACCCTGAACGGAATAAATACCGCAAGGCTTTCAGTGGTTAGCGTTCTGAATGCGTCAATCTTTCTTGTGCCAAATGGCATAACAGTATTGAGTCCGTCCACCTGCTGGAACTTAAGAACGGCAAACTGACAAAGATGTTTTCTCGCCGTAGTAAGCAAGGCTTCTGTATCATTCTCAAGCTGTTCTTTGCTCTCTGCCGTAATAACCATTGTAATGACCGCAAACATCATTCTCTGGTCACGGGTCGTCAGGTCATCAAGGAATTCTTTCATTTCCTTTTTCTGCTGTTCCATATCATAGGGAACAGTGGCAGAGAAGTTGTTATTGGCATTTTGCCTACGCTGCCAGTTCGTGATATTGGTTTCCACTCCAAGCAGACGATTTTCGGCTTCCTTTACCGCCTCATCCGTAGGAACAGGCACAATATCCACCGACATCATAAGATTTCGGTTCATATCCGTAAGCTCCGCCACCATACTGTCTTTGACATATGAAGCATATTCTCGAAGGAACAGCACTCTGCCGAAGCGTTCGCCCATTTTGAGATAGTCATTTTCAAATTCCATAGTATCAGGGCAGATATAGTCCTTAAAGCTGTGTCCCTTTTTCCTGGTTTCCTTAATATCAAAGTGGAAAGTGCTTTCTTCTCCCACACGGTAGAAGTCGTGGAAAATACGAAGTCTTTCATCTGTCTCAAGCTCAGTACAGCTACTTCCCAGTCTTCCAAAGTGAGCAATCAAATCAGCACCCACTCTGGCAAAATAAGTTTTTGCATCCTCCACGCTCTTCTTGTTTACGGAAATCGTAATATACTTATCCTGAACGATAGAATTAGCACCTGTCGCCTTATCAAGAAGCATTTTGTTGTATTCCTCTCGATACTCGTCAAGGTTATCTCCCGTGGTCGGGATAAGAATGGTCTGCTCAAAATCAAGTCTGTTGAGCCGACGGTTGTTGATAGTGATTTTCGTTGTTGCACCGCTGTCAAGGGAATTGAGAAGCTCGGAATATTCAAGAAACATCGCCTCTTTATCCTCTCGACTCGCTACCGCATAATTGATATCGGTAAAGCGGAAGGTCTTGGAATATTTATCCTTGCCAACTTTAAAGATACCATCATCATAGATAGCCTGAATCGGGATAACATCCTGAACGCCCTTGGGCACAACAAATTTTTCTTTATCCTGCTTAAACAGGTTTGTAAGTGTCTTAATCATTAGATTTCATTCCCTCCTTGATTTTCTGTTCAATGCTCGGTTTCATCAATTCGTAGTAGGTATTGGTGGAATTAAACACCAGCTTCTTTGGCATAAGAAATTCTGACTTTATCCACGCCCAGATTGCTTTCTCTGCGGTCATTCCGTTGTACTTCACAAATCCAAGTGCCGCAAAGGGCACTGCCGCCAAGATACATACCCACGATACGGTTTCCGTTCCAACATAGGGCTTGAGTAGAAAATACAGTCCTACAGCCACACCGCAAGCCAGAACAGAAAAAATGAACTGCCGAAGCGACAGTCCAAAGAACATTGACTCTGTGTAATTTCTGATTTCTCTGTTAATTTTTACTTCCATTTATTTCATCCTTTCAAAATCTTATAGTCCCATCATCTCTCGAATAATCCTGTCACTCATCTTCACGCTGCCCACAAGCACAAGCATATTGAAAACAAGCTCTCCGATATATGCCCAAACTTGAGTTACTGCCGCAGCGTCCTGATTGACTACCGGAGGGCTTGAAGCAAATACCGAGAAGATGATACACGCAAGCACGATAACCGCTCCTTCAAGCAGTACCGCACAATAGCTCTTGATAAAGCTCTTACCCACATTCTGTGTCGGCTCTCCCGCAAATGTGGAAAGCGGTATCGGAGCAAGTGCCGTATACATATAGAGCTTGAAAAATCTGCCGTACACCGTCATTATCAAAATAAACGACAGTACCGTGATAAATAATCCTCCGATAAGCGTTACCGCCCACAAAGGGATACTCTCAAAAAATCCGCAGTCCTCAATGGTCGTTATCATCTCTGCCGGTAAGGTTGTGCTTGTTGCCGTACCAAATCCGGCGGCATTCATTATGGTTGAAATTGTGCCTTGCACGATATTAAACAGTGCAAGCATAAGCTCCATTCCGTATGTGATAACACCCTTTGCAATTGCAAATCTGACAAAGAGTTTTAATGCGTGCTCCGGCTTCTTTACTTCCGTAAAGCTTCCGCAGGTCTTAACCATACCCACCACAAAAAACAGAACCAAAAGGGCAAGACCGATTGCCTGAACTGCACCATTGATATTCACAATGACATTCCAGATGTTGCCGCCTTTGAAGTTCTGAGGAGTAGTGGTTATGAGCTGCCATATCTCGGCTAATTTTTCATTCCAAGTTTCAAGGGCATTTTCAAGATTCTGAACTACCCAGTTATCACTCATATCTTAAAAACCTCCTTTACAAAGTGAGGAGGTGTGCCTGAGTGAGACACACCTCGTTTACTTTAACTGCCTTTCTCTTAGCCTGTGATAAGAGTGAGGATTTCCTTTGCAAAGGTAATGATGATACCGCCAGCAAGTGTCAGAAAACCGTTAGCTCTCTGAGACGGGTCGTGAGACTTAAGTGAAAGTCCCACCTGAACGATACCAAAGCCCAAAAGAATCATACCGATGGCACGGATAAGCCCGAAAATAAAGTCGGACAGATTGTTGACCACAGTAAGCGGGTCATCTGCCGCAAATGCTGTGGTAGTCATTCCAAATACCAGTGCTCCCATAAGCACCAGAGTGCAGTAGGTGCGGTATCCTTTCTTCACCTTGCCGCTCATCGGCAGTCTCTTAGTTACATTAGTTTCCTTTGCTTTCATTTCATTCTTCTTAAAAATTGTCATAGTCTGTTACCTCCATAAAATTAGTTAGTTTGATTGTTTATGAACAGAGCCTCCAGCTCCTCTTCGGATAGAAGCTCCCAGTTCGTTTCTTTGATTTCCTCTTCAGGAATATCCGTAGGGTCAATGTCCCAGATGGCGATTGACGCAATATCCTTAGTGACTTCTCCGTGCCTGTAAGCACTTGCACTTCCGTCAGTGGTAAATTCCACATTTGGATGCTTTAGAATGTCATACTTAAAATCAATTACCGGTCGCTCGCCACGGATAAATAAAATAGCGAACCTGTTATCAAGCATTCGCACCTCATCAGGTGTTAAAAGCTCTCGTCCGCTAATCTGATAGTTGGTGGAATAATTGCCGCTTTTACCGCTGCTCTTGCCAAATGTGTTGGTATCTATGGTTTCCTTACCCAGTAGTTCAGAGACATATTTATGGGTTGACTGCTCATTTCCACCGAGGTAAAGAAATTCATCGCAGTTGCCCACAATACTTTCCCATTGCTTTTCAAACAGTGCCTTAAGCTGTGCCAAGTTCTGCAAGATAATACTTACCGAAACACCACGGGAACGCATGACAGAGAGTATCTTGTCGAAGTCGTCAGGCAGTGAAACATTAGCAAATTCGTCCATCAAAAAATGAACAGGTATTGGCAGACACCCTCCGTGGATATGGTCTGCCGAATAAAACAACTGCTGAAAAAGCTGTGTGTAGAGGATAGATACCAAAAAGTTAAAGCTGGAGTCGTTGTCCGGTATCAAGGCAAACAGTGCCACCTTTTTTTCGCCGAGTGACTGCAAATCCAGTTCATCGGCAGATGTTAAAGAAGCAAGGCTTTCCAAGTTAAACTTTTCAAGCCTTGCCGCAAGTGTTATCTGTATTGATTTCAAAGTTTTGGAAGAACCTGAATGATAAGAATGATAGTATTTCAGAGCTATATGGTCGGGATTATCTATCATCAAATCCGAAAACAGATTATCAAGCGGAGAAGGACTTGGGTCTTCCTCGTCCTCAATCGCTCCGGCTCTTAGCATTTCCATTACCATCGCAAAATTCTGTTCCTCCGGTGGTGCTTCATAGTGCAAGTAAAATACCAGTGCAAGCAGTAACATTGAAGCCGCTGTATCCCAGAACGGGTCATTGCTCTGTGAACCCTTAGGAGTTGTGCTCTTGAAAAGATTCGTTACCAGCTTTTGCACATCGTTATCGCTTTGCAAATATACAAAGGGATTGTAGCAGTGGCTTTTCTCCATAGAGATAAGGTCAAGCACTCTTACCTCATAGCCTTTGCTTTCAAGTAAGTTGCCTGTGTCTCTTAAAATCTCGCCCTTTGGGTCAAGTATCACAAATGAAGTATTGCACTGCATAAGATTTGGTTTGCAGTAGAACCTCGTCTTACCTGCACCAGAACCACCGCATACAAGGGTATTAAGATTTCGTCTGTGCTTCTTGGCATTTAACCCAATCCGCACATTCTGCGTCATTAGCTTGTTTTCTGACGGCGGTCTTTGTCGGTATTTTTTATTGACGGCAAAAGCGTTGCCCCATTTCGCTGAGCCGTGTTCCTCTCGCCTTCGGTAATTTTTCCTTGTAGAAAAATAAATACCGACTCCCATTCCATAACATATAAGCAAAATGAGGACAGTTTTTAGGCTGTCCTCACAAAGTGTTATGGATAATGGATTGTCAAATATTGTCGCAAGATTAGCAGCAATCTCAGGAAGCCCTCCGCTAACGGAAGGTGCTATGAGTAAGCTAATCCATATGACGGGAACGATACCGACTATTGATAAGATAATCGCAGTCTGCCTGTCATTATCTCGCATCGTCCGAGCGTCCTCTGTCGATTACTTTGAATTTCTTAAGTGGGGCATTGCCGACTTTGATAAGCAAATCATCTACTGCGTCTGCTGACCTGCCTTCCTCCATAAGCTTGGTTTTCTCATCGTTTAAAGAACGAATGACAATTCCGTGCTCATAATCATCTAAGGCGACATGATATCGTTTTTCTTTTTCCATAACTGCCTCCCTTATCTTTCATAATCTCTGTGGCGTTCCTGTTTCTTACGGAACATCTCATCAGAGATATGACTGTGAATTTCCGACATGGCATTTCTCATTTTGGAAAGCTCTCCTCGGATTTCTCTTGGCTCTTTGGAAGATAAGTCCTGTGGGATACGGTTTATGGCAAAGTTTTGAGTATCGACACCGTACTTCTTGCAAAGCATATATCCGATACACACTGCCTGAAATCCCATATCCTTTCTGCTGTAGCTCTGGCTGTTGATAGATAGCTGTGCGTGACCAAGCTCCTGTGCAACGCACTGGGCAACTGCCACACTGTCGCCAACATCACGCTTCACATATAAAGTCTGCTTTTCGTTGTTATAAAAAGCTGCCATATTCGGATAGGGAAGTTCGTCCGTAGACTGAACCTCTACTGGCGATACATCAAGCATTGTTGTGATAAGTGCTTTCGGGTCACGATTAACGGATACTGCCGGAGTCTTTCTTCCTGTTGTCATAGATACATCAAATACCTTTTTGACATTGTAGGAGACTCCACTCGAGCCATCAGCTCTTGTATATTCCACCGGCTCTAAGATTGAAATACTCTTTGCACCCTTCGTAATCTTTACATTGTCCTTTCCCCAGTCGTCGAAGTCCTTAAGCTGTGTCGCCTGTGGGCACTGGCTGTAAATGAGCAAGGCATTAGCTGCGGAATATCTGTCCATCTGACTCTGGGTATCAAGAAAGCTCTTGAATTTTTCAGGGTCGCTTACAATCTCCTTTGCAGTCTCATCAATCATCTGATAGACCTTTTCTTTTTCGGCACGCTTTTTCTCTGCGTATTCCTCTTTGGATAATCGGGGCTGACTACCCGATTTCTCCGGTCTGAAATTATTTGTCATATAAATTTACCTCTCTTTCGATTTTGTTTTTCTGCTCTTATTCTTTGGCTGACGGTGAACCGTCTGAGCATTCTTTGTCTGCGGTTTCTTGTCCTTAGAATCCTTTGATACTTCCGGCACTTCTTTTTCTGCTTCTTTTTGCTGTTTAGCCTGAGCCTTATAGCGGTCGAGCTTCTCCTTGACCGACGGCTTTTCTACAGGTTTGGCAACACCCTTATCAGATTGCGGTTCTGCCGGCTCGAAGTTTTGCCTTGACAGAGGGCTTTTGTCTGTCTTGGCGACTGTGGGGTTTGCGTGTGCATTTTTCTCTTTCTGCATAGGACTTCTGACCGCCTCTTCCATAATGATTTCATTCTTGGATTTGGTCGGCTTTTGCTTCTCGGCTGCTTCCTTATCGGCTGTTTCCTTGTTTTCATCTTGTGTTTTGCCGCTCTTTTCGACTTCACGATTTTTAACAGCCTTTTCAGCTTCGCCAACAATCGTCGCCTTATCCACTTTGCCAAGTTCAAACCTCTCAACAATTCTTTGGATTTTAGAAGCATCCTCAGCTCTTGCGATAATATCTACCGGAACATTCTCTCCCTTAGTATTCTTATCTCTAAGCACACAGTAAAGAACACCGTAGCGTTTTGCCTGTTCGGTAAATTTCTTTAAATCCTTTTGCGGTAGAGAAAAGACCTTAAGTTCCTTCCCTGACTTAATCATATTGGTAAGTCTTGCTTTGCCCTTGGTCTTATGCTCCTGCTTTAATACCGACACAAGTAGCAGTGCGATATTCTTAGCAGCCGAACCGCTTAATTTAGCAGCTACCTCAAAGCCCTCAAGGGATAACCTGACGACCTGTTCCGCTGCGTCACCACCGTTGTTCATAGCGTGATTTCTCCTTTCTCGATAATTTTTGTTCCTCTGTTTCGATTTGCCTTATATTTTCAGCCATAACCTTTGACCTCTCGACAATATCCACGCAGAGCTTAACTTCCTTGCGGAGCGTCTTTAACTCTTCGCCAATAGAAGAGATTCTTTCCTTTGCCTCTGAGAGCTGCCCATCATCAATCTTTATTCTTACTTTGTTTCGGAGATGCGTTCTCTCGGCAATAAGAGTTTTCATCTGCTCCTCTTTGGATTCTTTATATGAAAAAAGCTGTTCGTCCGTGGAAATGTTCTCCCGTCCGAGCAGCCTTACTTCATCAGTGATTTTGTCAAGCTTCATCAAATCATCTTTAAGTAGATAGTGAAGCCTTGCGTTATTTTGTTTTTTATATTTTGGAAAATATCCAAGGCGGTAACAGTAATATAGATACAAGCCATACAGTCCGCCTTTCTTCTTTATCCTCTGACCTCTGGTCTGCAACCGATACTGAGGTGGCTTATATTTTGCTCTCTGGAACGGCTCAATCTCTGCCCACCTGTTACGGTTAGATTTAATACGCTCGATAATCTTATCGTTGGTATAATCCTCGCCAAGATTTTTAAGTCGTATCGGCTTGTCATATCCTTTCGGAGTGACCGTCCAATATTTTCTGCTGGGACTTAGGTTATATGAATAACCCATTTCCTTTAGGGCATACTGAAATTCGCTTATGGTCTTGCTGTGTTCTATCGCATAATCAATCGCCTCCTTTGCAACGGAATACCGTGTCGGCATTCCGGCTTTTTCTTTCATCGTCAGATATTCTGACTGCTTACTGCGGTATGGATTGGGGTCATAGTAAAGTCCGTACTTCTCGCAAATCCTGTCTGCAACTTTTCGGAATTTAAACCACGCTTTTTCCTCTCCCCACAAATGCTTGCCGTCAACAAATGAGATGGAGTTAATAACAAAATGGCAGTGCAGATGTTTTGTATTAAGGTGGGTCGTTACCACAACCTGAAATCTTTTCCCCCAGACTTCGTTGGCAAATTCCATTCCGATTTTCTGAGCCTGTTCGGGAGTGATATTCTGCTCCTTGAAACTTAGGTATCCGTGATAAGCCTGAATACCTTCCGTTTTCTGATACTGCTCCTTGACAGTTATAAACTGCTCACGGGCAATCGCTACATTGCAGTTGATACCCTCCACGAAAAATTCTTTCTCTGTTTTCTCCTCGTCCTTTGCATAAGCGATAACATCAGCAAGTGCCTGATACTGCTCTGTCGAAAATTGTCGCTTTATGTTAGAAGCTGTCTTCTCAGGATTGGTAGCGTAGTCTATAACCTGACCGAGCCTTGTCTTCACTGCCCAAAGTTTTGTTACTGCCATTTCATCCCACTCTTATCAGGCTTAAGATATGTTCTCTCAATCTCAGACTGGAACTTCGTCCACTTCGCCGCTTCTGCCTTTAACATCGGAGCGTCAATAAAGCCAAGCGAATTTGCTTTGGCAGCAAGCTGATTGATGTTGTTACCGATAGAGGAAAGTTCCCTCATCACATCATAAAATCTGTCGTCAGGTTTTTCCTTCGGCTCGTAACCTCTGATTAGTAAGCGGATAAGACCTGCTTCGGAAAGACAAGCCTTCTTTGCTTTCTTCTGTAAGTCCTGAGCCTCCTCTCTGTTAAATCTCACTATCTTCTGAATATTTCTCTTCCTCATAATCGGTATCTTCCTTTCTTATAATTCTACAATCTCTGCTGACCTGTAACAGGCTCATCATAATAATGCCGAGCATACTGCCTACGATGACACTGCCGGCAATAAGTAATACTTCTCTCAAAATAAATCTCTCCTTTCGGTGGTGTGGTAGGGGTATTAGGGGTGGCAACCCTTAACGAGCTTTTTTACCGTTTGGGAAACTGTGTTTATCCAAATGGTCTGCTCGCTAAGATTACACAGCGTTCTCCGGTTGCCCCGTATCTACCGCCTATCTTTCATAATCTTTTGATTTTGGTTTATATTTTTCTGCGATGATATTTCCTGTGTGGTCTCTGGAAAATCTCTCAGGATACTTGAATTGTTCCTTATATTTCTTCATCATTTCGTCCGGCATATTAAGAAAACTCTCACTCTCAAGAGGTGCATATGTGATAAAGAACTTGCCACAAATGATGTCTTCAATCTCTTTATCCTTGGTATAAATCGCTCTGTTAAGTGGGAGTCCTTTTGCCTTTCCTTCCTCATTACAGATGATTGCAACCTCATCATCAAAGGGCATATATTCCTCAATATGACCGTCCACAAGCTCCTGCATTGCTTCAAGGCTGTCCTCAATTTTGATTTCTTTCGGATACTTACCCGGCTCAACCAAAAGCACGGAAATCTTCTCTGTTACTTCTTTATCCTCAAGCATTGTGCATAGAGATTTGTCAAAATCTATCTTCTTAAATCCAACGCTATCAACATAATAAAAACCTTTCTGAACCATATCGCTGTCAGTAATTTCAATAACATCCGAGACTGAAACAGAGCGTCCTTTATAATCAGGAGGACTGTACAAATTGAATTTACTGAAGATTCCATCAAGCGAATCTACATCCATTTCGCTCTCGTATACCTTGTCATACAGTGAAGCATAAACTTCATCTGAGTGTTGATATTCCTTAAGCGATTCATAATTTTCAAAGCAGACTCTATCGTTGTCACGGTCTGCATTTATCTGATAAATACTAAAATTAGTCATCGTTCCTTTGTCCTTTCATAATTTTTCTTGATGGGAATTCCCATCTGAATACATAAAAAATCGTTGAAGTCCTTGCCCGCTCTGGGTGGTTCATCAACGATTTCATACTTGCTTGGCAGAATGGTTTTTAGTGCTGTTGCCGCTTTTCTGCCGGCTATGTCATTGTCAAAATGAATTGCTATTTTTGTTATCTTTGAGTTACCCTCAAGATATTTTTTCAGTGCAACAGGCACTTTGCTGTTCTCGATATTCCTTGACGAAGAATACACTCCTGACAGCGAGATAAGGCTTAAACTTTTCCAGTTCTGCCCGTCCATCTTTGCAAGAGTGGCGTAGGATAACAGGTCGATGGCACATTCAAAAAGGTGAATTGTATCTGAATTTCCACCGTCCAGCCGAAAAGAATATTCTTTCTTACTGCCTGTGCAATCGCCTAAAATCTTGTGCCGATTGGTTGAGCGATACGCTGCATACCTTGCTTTGTTTTCCTCATCGTAGCCTAAGAAAACCACATTATGATAAGGCAGACTTTCAAATATCAGCTCTTTGGAAATGCAGTAATTGATGATTTCCAAGTCAATCCCTCTGCCAAAAAGATACTCTGTTATCTTGTCTGTGCTCTCGCTTTTCTCAGGTAACAGAAGTGGTCTGTCCTTATTTCTTGGCTCAGGTTTTTCATAGACCGGAGCAGTTATTGCCGTGTGTCCTGTGATAGTTTCTACCGCTTCAATGAAGTTCATATCCCTTACCTTGATAAGATAGTCGAGGGCATTTCTGCCCCCGATACCTCTTGACCACCACATCCACTTGCCGTTGGAAATCTTTAGGCTGTCGTGGGTTCTGGTGGTGTAAGTGTTGCCTGTAAGCTTTACCAGTTCGTATGGTTCGTAGTTTCTAAGGTAGGTTAATAAGTCCATTTCCTTTGCCTGAATGATAATTTCAGGTGCTATAAAAGGCATATCGACCACCTGCTTTTCCATTTATCTTTCATAATCTCGCCCCTTTCTGCTCGGTGGTTCTTCGCCCTCTTCAGGCTCTCCACCGACAATTTCATTTTCCCGCTTATCCATATTGAGTAGGATGTTAAGTTCATCAAGCCTTGCGGTCTTTGCTTTCAGTTCCTCATCCTTTGCAAATGGCTTTTTGATTTCTTCCTTCGCCGTTTCAAACTGCTTCTCAGTATTCTCAAGATTGTTTTTCGTATCGGCAAGGGACTCCTCAAAGCGTTCAATGGCATTATCAATTCTTACAATATTGCCGTGAGCATCGTCTCCAAGAGGTACATCTCGGCTTGTTTCTCCCCTTAGCTTTACAGCATAATTTCTGCCGACGGTATCAAAGAACAGCTCCATCTGAAAACCTCGATACGCTCCAAGCGGTACTGCCTCAGGGCTGTTCATTGCCTTGCAAGCGTTGATAACTGCCTGTCCGGCTTCGCCTTTTTCAGAATAAGAAACACCCGAAACTGTCATTCCAAGCGGCTGCTCGTCAATCGGCTTCGGGTGTGTTTTTGCTGTCTGAACATCGTTTGTAAGTCCTTCAACACGGGATTTTAAGTGTGCTATCTGCTGTGGATAGAACTTGATTACCTTATCCTCCAGTCTGTATTTCTCGGATAAAAAATTGGACTTTAACATCTTTAGCTTTTGCACCTGAATGTCTAAGTCCATCTTTTCTTTAATATACGGGTTGCCTGTTGCAAGCATTTTAATCTCGGCATAAGATAGTGCGGTTTCATCAATATCCTCTGCCGACCTGACGGGAGACTTGCTTGTCATAATCTGACTTGCAAACTTTTGCTTACCCTCAACAAGCTGATAGAGGTATGCGTCAAAGGTCTGCTCCGTTACATATCGGTAAATATTTACCTCAGGATTTTCATTACCCTGACGGATAATTCTTCCGCTTCGCTGTTCCAAATCTGACGGTCGCCACGGACAATCCACATCGTGAAGTGCTATGAGTTTGTCTTGCACATTCGTACCGGCACCCATCTTTTGGGTAGAGCCAAGCAAGACTCTAACCTCTCCCTTACGGGTCTTTTTAAAGAGTTCTTTCTTCTTCACCTCGGTATCCGCTTCGTGAATAAATTTAACTTCATTCTCCGGAACACCACGCTCGATAAGCTTCTTTCTGATGTCATTGTAAACTGAAAATGTTCCGTCATTCTTAGGTGTACTAAGGTCGCAGAACACTAATTGTGCCGATTTTTTATCGGCTGTTTCATTCCATATGCGGTAAATATTATCAACGCAGGCATTGATTTTACTGCCCTCAAAATCAGGCAGCATATCGTTTAGCATACGCTGGTCAAGGGCAAGTTTTCTTCCGTCATTTGTGATTTTAAGCATATTATCAACGCTTGAATCCACACCACCTCCTCGCACATTTTCGGCTCGCTCCGCAAGAGACGCTACCATTTCTTTTTGCATTTCAGACGGCTTCACGGCAATATTATGATACTTTGCTTCCGGCACTGGAAGGTCAAGCATATCGGATGTCTTAATATCCGCAACCTCTTTAAACATCGCCATAAGCTCAGGCAAGTTATAGAATTTAGCAAATCTGGTCTTAGCTCTGTAGCCTGTGCCCTCAGGTGTAAGCTCCACTGCCGTAACAGTCTCCCCAAAGGTAGAAGCCCAGGCATCAAAGTGCTGTAAGCCATTTTCCACAAGGGTGTTGTACTGCAAATATCGCTGTATCGTGTACAGTTCCACCATTGAATTGGATATTGGAGTTCCCGTTGCAAAGACTGTTCCTCGACCGCCTGTTATCTCATCGAGATAGCGGCACTTCATAAATAGGTCGGAAGATTTCTGTGCTTCCGTCTGTGCGATACCGCCTACATTCCTCATCTTTGTATACAAGTAAAGGTTCTTGTAATAATGGCTCTCATCTACGAAAAGCCTGTCAACGCCCAGTTCTTCAAAGGTTACGACATCATCTTTCCTCGTCTGGTCATTTAATTTATCCAGTTTTTGCTTCACAGATTTTCTTGATTTTTCAAGCTGCTTTACGGAAAAATTCTGTCCTCTGTTACGCTTTAATTCAGATATTCCTTCTGTAATTTCATCAAGCTGTTGCTCCAAGATTGCCCTCTGCCTTTCAATGGACATTGGGATTTTCTCGAATTGAGAATGCCCGATAATAACAGCGTCATAGTCGCCTGTGGCAATTCTTCCGCAGAACTTTTTACGGTTCTTTGTCTCAAAATCTTTCTTCGTTGCCACAAGGATATTTGCCGCAGGATAGAGCTGTAGAAACTCTGCCGCCCACTGTTCCGTCAAATGATTTGGCACAACAAAAAGGGATTTATTGCAAAGTCCAAGCCGTTTTGACTCCATAGCAGCCGCTACCATCTCAAAGGTCTTACCCGCTCCGACTGCGTGTGCAAGGAGTGTGTTACCTCCGTAAAGGATATGGGCAACTGCATTTTTCTGATGTTCCCTAAGCTCAATTTCAGGGTTCATACCGTTAAATATGATATGACTTCCGTCATACTCACGGGGTCTGATTGAATTAAATTTCTCATTGTAAGTCTTGCAAAGTCTTTCCCTTCGTGACGGGTCTGACCAAATCCAGTCCTGAAATTCCTGTTTAATCATTTCCTGTTTTGACTGGGCAATGGCAGTTTCCTTTTTATTAAGGACTGCTTTTTTCTTGCCCTCAGCGTCTTCCACATAGTCAAAAATACGCACATCCTTCAGGTTAAGTGTCTCCTCTATAATCTTATATGCGTTAATTCGTGAAGTGCCGTAAGTGTTATATGCTTTGACATTAGCTTTGTCATAAGCCTTGCCCTCGATATTCCATTCACTGGTAAAAGGAGAGAAGTGTACTTTGATATTCCACTGTGCATATCTCGGTGTTTCAAGCAAATGAAACATAAAGCTCTGCACATCCTCAGGCGGAAGCCAAGTCGCTCCAAGCCTTACGGAAATTTCACTTGCCGTTAAGTCTTTTGGCTGAACCTTCTCCAGTGACTCCACATTGACTTTGTAATCATCGGGATAAAGCTCAGCCGCATTTCTTGCAATCCTTAGCTTTTCTCTGACATTGCCTGATAAATATTCGTCGGCTGTCAGGTACTTATTCTCTGCGTGACTGCCTTCCTCATAGAGCGGATTAAGGAATATTACACCTTTTAAATCCTCGGCAATTTCCTTCTCAGTCTTGCCTGATAGCTCTTTCATATATTCCATATCAACAGTGGCTTTTTCGCCAAGAGATACTGCCAATGCCTCGCTTGCGGTATCAACGGATGTGACGGGAGTGTGGGGCTTAATTGTTCTCTTGGAGAACATATCTGCCTTTCGCTCAAGCTGTCCGTCATCTCCAATAACCTCCAGTGCAGACAGTAATGAAAAGGAACTGTCCTGTGAAAATGCCGAGATATTAGCTCGGCTGTTGATGAGTCCGTACTGTTTTGAAAAGGTGTCATAAAGCCTGTTTAATTTGCTCTGTTCGGCTTTGATTTCGCTCTCAGGGTAATCTTCCGTCTGAAGTTCAATAAGTCTTCTGACGCTGTTTCTTACCCCAATCATACCCTTAATTCTGTTCTCTGCCGTTGCTGATACTTCAACCGGAGACATACGAGAATTTTCTCTGAAATAGATTTTCCCATCAAGCAAAGTATAAGAAAAATTCCTTACAGTTGGGTCTGCCGGAATGGAATTATCCTCTTCAGCAAGCTCTTCCTCAGCTTCATACTCAGTAATTTCTCCGTGAATATTTGCTACCGCTTCATCAAGCTGTGTTGCAAGGTCTGCATTCTCATAAGGCTCGCAAGTAGCTTCCGGACCGAAACGACCGCTGACCATCTTCATCTCGCCAAGTATCATTTCAGGGTGCTGCACAAAATATGAATTCATCCTTATGCCGTCTTCATCGGTATCAAGGTGCACCCAGTTAGGCTCAATATCAATCAGTCTGTCTCGCTTTTGTAAGATAAGAATATCCGATACAACTTCTGTTCCCGCATTGCCTTTAAATGTGTTATTCGGAAGTCTGATTGCACCGAGAAGCTCTGCTCTTTGTGCGATATATTTTCTGACTGACAAATTCTCCTTATCCATCGTGCCCTTGCTTGTGACAAGTGCCATCACTCCGCCCGGTCTTAATTTATCCAATGACTTGGCAAAAAAGTAATCGTGAATCAGGAATTTATGCTTGTCGTAGCGTTTATCAAGGACTTTGAAATCTCCAAACGGCACATTTCCGATGACTCCATCAAAGAAGCTGTCGGGGAGATTGGTTTCTTCAAATCCCTGTGCCGCAATAGTTGATTTCTGATATAACTGCTGTGCAATGCTTGCCGAAATCGTATCAAGCTCCACGCCATAAACCTTGCTGTCTTGCATTGTCTCAGGCAGCATTCCGATAAAGTTACCGATACCGCAAGATGGCTCTAAGAGGTTGCCCTCCCTAAATCCCATTTGCTCCATTGTTTTGTAGATTGCCGTGATAACCTCAGGCGGTGTGTAAAAAGCTGTCAGTGTGCTTTCCCTCGCAGAAGCGTATTCCTCAGGTGTAAGCACGGTTGAAAGCTCAAGATATTCTGTCCTCCAAGCGGAGTTATTTTCATCAAAGGCTTCTGACAAGCCTCCCCATCCGACATATTTTGACAAAATCTGCTGTTCCTCGACAGTGGCAAATCTGTTTTCCTCCTGACATTTCTTAAGTAACTGGATTGCCATAATATTTCTTCTGAAACGCTCTTTCTTGCCGACCTCCTCAACGGGGTTGGACTTCAAATCAAAAGTGTGGCGGTCGGAGAGTGGAATGTCCGGGTGCAAATCAAAGCTATTTGACTTTTTCTTTTGCTCCCATTTAGGTGCAACAGGTTCTGGGGTAATTTCTGATGTTGGCTCTGCTGTTGGAGCTTCAGTAAGCTTGGTAGTAACCTCTGTTTCATTTGCTTCGACAATAGGTGCTTCTTCCTTTTTCTCGGCTGGTTCTTCTTCCAGATACTCACCAAGACCGGCTTCCCTTATGGCATTTATATACGGCTCTGCAACGATAGTATCTGCCGTAACAGTAGCTAAAATATTGTTTGCTCTGTCATCCTCAAAATCATAAGAAGGGCTGATACTTCGTGAGGTAACATAGAATTTCTCAATGTTTCCGTCGTATTCCCTGATAGCTTTCTGAAAATCTTCAAGCTCGGATGCTGTAAAAACATTTTGCGTTACCCAATATATTTCATTGCCATTTACTAAGTCGACTTGCTTATACCTCATACCCTGTGGAATAAGCTTTTCAAACTCATTACTGCTAAATCTAATCTCTGCTTCATCCTTAGCAATCAAATGGTCATTCATCGGATTTTCTCTGACCTTGCGGTCAAATTCCTCTCGGCTGAATTCCTTATTAAACAGCGGATACTCAAAGTCATAGAGCATTACTCTGTTCTCATCAAAGGATAAAATTTCATACTGAGAAGCTCCGATATATACGCTGTCGCCAAGATGGTATGCGTACTTTTTATCTGCTGTCTGCTCCAGCTCAGGAACTTTCAGTTTTTCAACAACGATGTCGTAAGGCAGTCCGTTTTCCTCTGCCGGATACACGGCTTCGGTTTCTGTTGCAAATTTCTCTGCACTTTCCTTGCTCTGTTCCTCAAGCAAGCGTCTTACATAGCCAATCTTTTCCACTCTGTTAATCGGAATTCTCTGACCTTGCATTGTGACATCTCGCATAGAAACATCACCACTGAAGCTTCCAACACTCTCAATAACAAAGCGGTGGTCGTCAATTATCACTTCCTTTCCGATAAGCTCATCAGCTGTATTACTGCCTTGCTCACTTGTATCATTTTGCTGTTCAGTTGTATTGTTTGCCTGCTCAGGCGGAGCAGAATTTAAGATTTCTCTGTTTTTCTGTTGCTCCGCAAGTGCAGCTCTTCGCTGTTCTTGTTTCTCAAGCCATTCTGGATAATGCTCTTTTTCCTTAGGATTTAAGTATCTGTCAGCAGAAATCAGTTCTCCAATACGCTTTGCAACCTGATTCCAATTCAAAAGAATGTGTGTCTTATCATTACCCATTCCTCTTGAAAGTGTTATGCCTTTTCCATCGTGATTTTCATCAATACCTGTTCCGATAATGACCGGATATGAACCTCCCCAGCCGTATTCTTCTCTAAGGAAATCTGCGTTTTCCTTAGCAGATAAGTTCTTAGAAAACTGCTCGTAAATTCGCATTTTTCCTTCTTCGATTCCACTGCCACGGGTAAGAACGGCGTCGATAATCTCCTGAGAAAAAGTAAAGGCAGAGGTCTTATTTGCCTCTGCCTGTCCCTCAAGTATTAAGCTCATCTGTCCGTCCACCGACGGGAGTGGTTTTATCCTGTCGCTCAGCTCTCCAAGAAGCCGCATAGCTTCAAAGTGTCTTGCAATGACTTCCCAGTTATAATAGCTTTGAGCAGTTCTGTTATCATAAGTGCCTTCCCATAAGTGAAGCACATTTTGAAATGTCTTATAACCGACTGTTCGTCCGTCCTCCAAAGAAAGCTCGGTATAATCATTATTGAAAATGCTCTTGATATATTCCGTTCTTGCAGAATTATCAAGGTTTCTTTCATAGAAATTCTTGATGTCTTCCAAGCTCGCCGATAAATGCGGTGTGGTTCTTAGGATTTCGTTGATAACTTCGTCCTTACCAAAGAACGGTAGGCTCTTATCCTCATTTGTGCGGTCGTAATATTCTAAGCGTAGATTACTTCCGCCATCACGATTTCCTGTGCTGAGTGTCTGAGATTGTTCATCAGTCCCACCCACTTCATCATATCGTCCACTTTCATCTTCTCGGTCAAGCCCTCTTTCTTCGCCATCTCGGTTAGGATTTTCTCCTCCATTTCCGTGGCTCTCTGCTCCGTCTCTGCCAAGTGAGCTGTCAGTTCGCCCTTCGTCAGAAGATTGTAGTAGAGGACTCTGTGCTTCTCCTTCAGATACTTTCTCCTCATCTCGGCGTATCTGCCCAGCGTTACTTCCGGCTGTTCCGGCATTTCCAGATTCGGCAGATTGTAATCGCCCACCATCGTGTATGTTATTTCGCTCATTTTGAAAACTCCTTTCGTCTCTGTCGTTGACTTTATTGTATTCATTTCTTCCTTGACCGGCAATTATGCGATTTTGCCTGTCCAGTGCTACGATAGTTTTTGAAATCTCTGACAGTCCCATCTCTGCAATATCACTGGTAGCAAAACCCAGTGCATTAAGGGTGTCCTGAGTGTTAAAATTCGTTACATCCCTGAAATCATCAAGCTCAAAGTATTCGCTTGTATCAATTCCAAGTCTTGTCATCATCATAAATGCAACGCTGTTTGCCACAATATTTTTATAAATCGTTGCAACAGAACCGTCCTCTAAACCGTCAAGGAAACTGTCTTCCTTAACTCCAAGCAAGTCGCTTAGATAGTCAGGAATATTATCCTCTGCGGCATTTCTTGCGGCACTAAGGATTGCACCGCCAAGGTCGCTCTTGCTTTCAAGCTCTCCAAAGGAACTCTCCAGAGTTTCGATAACCTCGGCTTCATACTCATCACGCATATCCCATATCGGAACAGGTCTTGAATATCTGCTCTCGTGGGTATCGGAAATATCAAAGTAATGGATAAGCCTTTGCTTTTCTCGGTTTGCATCCTCGAATACCGCAATACCTTTAGCTCCTCGGTTTACCCATCTGCCGAAACTACCGTTCCAGCGTTCTATCTCAAGCACTGCCGTTGCGTCAGGTCGCTGTGCATAGACAAGCAGCTGCTCGTCATATCTCAGCTTGTAATTTCGGCAAGCCGACTGCAAAAATGCCTGCCAGTTCTGAGGACTTCTCACAACTGTCTTACAGGTGCGGTCGTAAAGCTCAGAAATCAGGTCATATTTTCGTGCCATTTACATACCTCCTATCGTTCTAAATCCTTGTGTTTTGTCTGCTTATTTTTCTGTGGCTCATTTGCTTCAATCGGCTCTACCTTACTGCCGTTTATCTCCATCCTTTCTGCAAATTCGCAGATGTGATAACAGCAGTTACCCACATACAAATGATAGTCGTCGATATACTTACAAGCCCTCTCAAAAGACTCTCCGTTTCGGTTGGTTATTCGTATCTTTCCACCATCCGGAAGATAGAATTTCAAGTTGTAATGTGGGTCTATAAATCGTATTTTCTTAGGCTCATCGCCTTTAATGTCCTGTCTGCTCATTGCTCTTACCTCGATTCGTATTTACTGCTTCATCCTTTCCACCGCCAAGGTAGGAAAATAACTTCCCAGCCTTGGCATTTTTCTGAAGCTCCATAATCACGCTCATATCAGGAATTGTAATTCCGGGTATCTGAATTACAGCCGCCATATCAAGCTGCTGTAACTTCTTTTCTGTATCACACCCTGAGTCGAAAAGTTTGTTTAAAACTTTTACCTTGCTCTGAAATGTTACTTTCTCATTCATTTATTACCTCCTTACTCAAGTCCGATGATGATAAGTCCGTCAAAATCAGGAAGTCCTAAATCTTCCATGTCCTTGACAATTTTCATATCCTCTGTATCATCCTCTGCATTTTCTCTTATCGGATGTCTCGATACTTCAGGGAATAGTGACTGCACTCGCTGTCTTGCCCTTCGGATTGTCTCAAAGCAAGGAAGACCCAAGGCTCTGTAGTTAAACACGATATCTTTTAGCGGAAGTTCTCCGGCTCTTAAATATCCAAATCTGTTGTAGTAGTGAAGAATGAGCAGCATATCATCATATCTTGATGCCGGACACTCCATTAAAATCTCAAGCACACGGCTCTCAACTGTAGTTTTTTGTTTCATCTGATTCATTTGCGTTCCTCCTGAAATAAAAATAAGGGCGAAGTTTTTACGCTCCGCCCTGTTGTTAATTGGTTTCTATTCTATTTTCGCTTCTTACTTCTTACGGTTCTTGACCTGAAGAAAGATAAAGCCGCCGATAATCACGGCGACCAAAACGACAGCGATAATCGTCTTAAGTTCCATTAGTCTTCGACCTCCTTATTTTTCTTCTTACCTCTGATGGCAAGAGCAGTAGAAACAGCCACACCGGCTACGGAAAGTCCTGCAAGCACATACCAAAGTGTCATATTGGTATCATCGCCTGTCTTTGGAGTTTCTCTAAGCTCGTTGTACATCTTGACTGTAGCAGTTTCGTTGTACTTAATCTCAACCTTCTGGTCTGCTGGTGTGATATATGCGGCTGACGCATTGTTAGAAACCTCGGATACAGTGTATTCACCGATACGAAGTCCCTCGACTACGATTTCGCCGTTCTTATCAGTCTCAAATGTCATGTCATATCCGTTAGCACCTGTAATTCTGAAAGCAAATCCGCTGACCTTTCCGTCAGAAGATGTTTTCTGAATCTTAAGTGTTCCTCTCATTGCTTCGTTGATAAAACCGACGCCTGCTTTGTTTTCAACATCATAGGTTGTTTCATCTTCCTCAATGAATACGGAATATTCTCCCTCATCAAGGATAAAGCCTTCAGGAGCTTTTGTTTCACGGACGATATAGTGACCGTAGAGAAGCTCCTTCATCTCATAGATACCTGTTTCAGTTTCCACAAGATTTCCGATAAGCTCATCATCCTTATCAATCTTGCCGTTTTCATTTGTGTCCTTATAGACTTCAAATGAGCCGCCTGTAAGCTTGTTATCAGGATATTCAGCGTCAACCTTTGTAAGCTTGATATTGCCGTGAACATATTCGTTTACGATTTCAACCTCAACAACCTGACCGGCTTCACTGATATTTACTTCATATGCAGTATCATCAAGGACAAATCCCTTAGGCTGCTCGATTTCTCTTACAACCCAGTTACCGTAAGGAACTTTCTCAAAAGAAAAACTACCATCTTTAGCAGAGGTAGTTGTCATAAGAGCAGTATCCTTTGTAAATTCTGTTTCATCAGACTTGAAAATTCCGATAACAGCACCCTCAAGGGCTTCGCCGTTTTCATCAATCTTCTTACCTGATACAGAGCCGTAAATCAGCTTATTCTCAATAACCTTTCCGTCATTTGCTGTGATAGCAACTGTAGCTGTATCCTGACCTGCATACTCGAAGTTTACAGGATACTTTGTATCAGAGAGTACATAGTGCTCATCTGTTGCAAGCTCTTTTACATAGTAGCTGCCAAGAGGAAGGTCTGATTTAACTGTGGCTGTTCCATCCTCATTTACGCTTACAATCTCAATAAGACCGTCAGCCGGAATGGAAGTCCCACTTGAAGATACAAGCTCCTCTGCTGCAAAAAGACCGAATGTGATGTTCTTCATCTCGCCGTTATCACCGATACCGAAGTTCTCATCCTTTTCGATAGCTTTCACAAGGTTAATCTGTACCTTCTGTCTTTCGTTGTAGAATGAAGTTGCAGTCTCAGTTACGGCAACATTCTGTCCCGCATAAGCAAGTTCTACTGTATGAACCTCGCTATTCAGAACCATTCCAGTCGGAGCAGTAATTTCCTCTACCTCGTATTTACCAAGATAAAGCTCCTTGCTCTTAACGTATCCGTCAGCACTTGTTGTAACAGTATCCACAACTTCACCCTTAGAATATCTGAGCGTTCCGTCAGGAGTGATAATGTCCTCAGCTGCTCTGATTTCGTAAACAGCACCCTCAAGTCCCTGAACCTCGTAAACAGGCTGATAGATTACATTTGTATCCTCTGAGCCGCTTACATTGACACCGCTGAATACCTCGCCGGTCTTTTCGACAGTTACAGTTCCTTTCTGTGCCATATTTTCTTTATTCACTTTCACAACGGTTACACCGCCTTCATCTGTGGAATTGTCCTCGGTAATATCAAAATATACCGGAGTTTCGTCAAGTACATATCCGTAAGGAGCCTGTACCTCAACGATGGAATATCCTTTGCCATAGTCTAACTTCTCAGGTGTTACAAGCTGTCCGTTTGCATCTGTGTAGAAAGTATCAATGGTAGTAGGAGTCGGATAAGTAAATGTCATAGTTACCTGATTGCCCTCTGGGTCATAAATCTTAAATCCAGCTCCGGCATAAGGAATTGTATTTCCTGTTTCAGCGTCCACCTTTACAACCTTTACAAAGCTCTCAAAGTTGCTGTTGTTGATAAGGTAACGGTAGGTCTGTCCGTTCTGTGCGATATACACATCAAAATCGTCCATAAGCTCTCTGCCTTCCCAGCCGGAAGTCTGATGAACTGTGTAAACGCCGTAAGGCATATCTTTTGACTGTGCAAATCCGTTTTCATCGCAAGTAAGAGTATCTCGCTCGTCTGCATTTGCACTATCATAGCTGCCTGAAGATTTTAGATAGATTTCAAATGTTGCACCCTCCTCAGGTGTTTCAATCTTTGTCTCTCCATCATCTGTGTGCTTGATGATAGCCACATTTCCTTTGATTACCTGTTCGGTAACATCGTTGGAAGTGAGATTGTGCTCAATCGTATAAAGCTCAGGCTCTGCACCAACCTTATGAGCTGTAGTATCAAGCAAATATCCCTCACTCGGAGTAATTTCTCTTACAGTCCAGTCGTTATCGCAGATATATTCCTTTGTGGTAAACTGACCGTTTTCATCAGTCGTATATTTATCTACAAGAGTTTCGCCCTTGTAAATGCCGTAAACTGCTCCTGAAAGTTTAGCGTCGCCCTGTGCTTCGCCTTTCTCAGAATCGCTCTTGGTTACGGTAACTGTGAATTTCTTCAAAATGTTATTGACGCTCTTCTTAGTTACCTCATTCCACTTAATAGCCGCTATCTGGCTTTCAGGAACGACATATCTGATAGCAGTATCTACTTCCTCAAGTGTATATGAGTCTGAACCACTGATGAGCACATTGTTAAATGTTGCAACACCGCTTGCGTCGGTAACTGCGTATTCATCTACGCTGTCGCCTGAAAGTGAAGTGCCGTAAAGATGAAACTTCACGCCCTCAACAAGGTTGTCATCAGAAGTCTTTACTACCTGTAAATCTCCACGCTTCAATTTGTTATTGAAGTTGACTGTAGCAACCTGTCCGGCTACAACGGTAACTCTGTGTGTTTCCTGTGGCTCGTACTTATCATAAGTCTGCTCTGTAACGGTATAGATACCAGGCATAAGGTTATCAATCTGCATTTTACCGCCATTGGCAGTTGTTACAGTCTTGTTTACGCCGTTGCCTGTGATAGTGAAGTTCAGTCCGTCAACCTTTCCGTCCTCGCTGGTCTTTACAATCTGGCAAGAACCGTAGCTGACTTTCATCTTCACAAACCCACTGACTGGGTCATTTACTTCCTGAGCATAAGATACCAAGTCCTGAACGGATGAGTGCTGATTATGACTTCCCTCAGACCACACTACAACACCTCGTCTTGTGGCATTTTTCTTTGCAGTAATGGTAAATTCCTTTGTAGGAGCTTTATCCATTGAAACTGTAAGCTTATTGCCGTTTACAGAGAACGACACTCCGTCAATGCTTGCCGAAAAGCTGTACTTTGAAAGCACACCGTTGGTATCGGTAAGTGTTGTGGAATAATTTGTGCCGTTCCATTCAAGCTCAAGTGTCTTTGCAGAACCAGTGGACTTAGCACAGAAGCTTGGTACTGTGGTATGGCTCTGAATGCTTGATACCATTGCATTGTAGTAGTTGAAAATCTTGCTTCTTAGCGGATGGCTGGAACTTACTACATCCTTGACACTGCTGCAACCGCTGACTGATACGTGATTGAAGTTAGCGTCACGCTCTCCGACAATCGTTTCCCAGACAAGAAGCTGAGTGGCATATGCGTGAGCAATACAGTTGGCTGCGTCCTCATTCTGTGACCTCCAAGAAACGGAAACACCGCCCTGATAGCCGTACTGTAAGATACGACCAATCAAAAGTCTGATTTCATCTCCGGAAATCACATCATTTGCAGTGATGTTGTTGAAATAGTTTTCATCGTACTGCGTTACTGTCTGACCGACATTCAGTGAAACACCCGGCTCTATACAGTAAGCAATGTTACCGGAATATGAGCCGATAGCTTTCAAATTCGTATGTGTGGCAGAACCGCTGTGCCAACCGTTTTTGTAGGTTAAGTCACTGTGTCCCCACACTCCATCGTAATTAGCGTCTCCGTCACGAGGGAAGTCAACCATATATACCTTGGTCTTTTCACCCGTGGCAGCGTATGCCGTCGTCGAGCCAAGGCTTGAAAAGGCTGTCACACACATAAGTGCCGCCAATACAAGCGATGTGGCTCTTTTGAATTTCGTTTTTATCATTTAAAAATTCCTCCTTAAACTAAAAAACACACCGTATTTCTACGATGTGCCTTTGCTGATATTTGTTTTAATTTTAAGCGTAGCCGATATACAGCTCATACTCCGTATCGGATATCTTCACTGCCCATACCCAGACAGAAGTGAAGCCCTCGGTATTCTTGTATCGGTTTAGGCGGCTTTTGATGTCGCCCTTAACATCTGCCTTGCCAGCATTGACTGTAATGGGATTATCCCAGCAATCTGTTGCCGTGCTATCAAGCGTAAGACCGATACTTTCTGCATAGCTTTTTGCAAAGCTTACTTGTGCATCAATATCTATATTTGGCTTAAGCTCTTCTGTTTGTTTTGGTGCTGTCGGCTCTGGAGTTTCTTGCTCCGTGCTTGTGTGTGTTGCAGATTGCTCTGTGCTTTTTTGGCTTAAGCTTTGGTCGCTTTCGTCGGATTTACCTGAGCCTCCTGTATTCTGCTCAGGCTTATTCGTACTCTGTGAATTCTGTGGGGACTGTGAATTGTCTGCCGTATTTCCTTCGACATTATCCGACACATTTCCACAATTTTCTTGTACCCCAGCTACCTTTTCCACAATCTCTGTATCCTTGGAATTTACCTCGTTAATAACTCCTTCGGTATCTTCCGTGGCAGCTTCATCAGTGGCTTCTTCGGTTTCAGTAGCAATATCTTCACTACTTGCCGAAAAAGAAGATGTGGGACTCTCGGTAGCCTTATCATCTGCCAATTTCTTATCAGCCTGACAACCGACAAGAAGCAACAAAGCCATTACACACGCTCCTGCAATCAACATTTTCTTTGACATAATCATCACGCTCCTTTTCCCTTATCGTAGGATAAAACCAGCCGAAAAACAAAGGTGCGATTTGAAGTTTAATTTTTTATTTTAGCAAACACCTCCTTCACACTGCCATTATGCGATTTTCCTTTGAGATATATATACTTAACAGAGATAGATATATATAGGGGAGATAGAATATATATTATTTTCGGTAAGTAACTGTATAGTCTTAGAGGTAGGGGTGTGGGGAAGGGGACTTTTGCAAACGGCTATCTGCTGTAACGCTCAGCACGGTTACGCAGATACTTGTTGTAATGCTCCAGTGCCTTGCACACAAAGTCCTCCGTCTGGCTTATCGGAATATTCTTCGGGATAAGCTGACGCACCCTGTCACCCCTTAGGACTATCTTTTCTTTCTGGTTCGGTTTTTCCTCCGACATAATGGCTTTAATTGCTTCCGTTGTGAGATTTCCCTCTTCAAAGAATTTTCTCATTCGGATAGTCTGGTCGTGAGACGGTGTAGCGTCGTTTAGGTCGATTTCATCAACCACATCACGCTGACAATCTTCATCGAGGTAGGAAAGTTCTACCGCAGGACGCATTTTAATCTTGCCCTCATCGACAAACTCGAGAAGTTCAGGGACAAGGTTTGTAAGGCGAATATACCTCTGAATTTGCGTCTGACTTTCTCCACTTTGAGCCGCTAATTCTTCTCTTGAATAATTTTGTCCCACTGGGACTAAATTATTTTTTACAGGTCTGCCCGCTTGTCTTTTCATTGCGTCCAATCGCATTTTGTAGGCAAATGCTTTTTCGCTTGGAAGTATCTGCGACCTCTGATAATTACTTTCAACCATCAAAATGGTGGCTTCGTCTCTGTTGAGGTCTACGACTTCACATCTTAGAGTTTCAAAGCCGGCAAGCTTACAAGCTCTCTTTCTTCTGTGACCGGATACAAGCTCATATCTGCCGTCTTCCTTTTGCCTTACTGTAGCCGCAGTGATTACTCCCCGTTCCTTAATACTCTCCACAAGCTGTAACATATCTTCATCGTCCTTTACCTTAAACGGATGGTCTGGAAAATCGTCAATCAGCTCAAGCGGAATATCTCGGATTTTAGCAAGCTTTGCTTCATCTCTCTGTGCCTGAGTGGTAAATAAATCATCGAGCTTCGTGAGAGTGAAGTCGCTCTTTCTTCCTGCCATCAGCTAACACCTCCTTCGTAAATTCAGCGTAGGCTTTTGACACCGTGCTGTTTGGCTCATAAGCATAAATGCTTTTGCCTTTGGAAGAAGTCTCGGCAGCTTTTACGGCTATCGGTATTTGCGAACGATACATTCTTATCGAGCTTCCGAAGTTCTCCCTTAGTGCTTCCACCGTACTTTTTGCGAGGTTGGTTCGGTTATCCACAAGAGTAAGTAACATCCCGTCTATCTTAATATCCGGATTAATATACTTCTTGACCTTTGAAATGGTCTGTACAAGCTGTGTCATTCCCTTAGCCGGTAAATACTGAGCCTGAACAGGAATAATCACACCGTCTGCCGCTGATAGAGCATTGAGAGTAACCATACCAAGTGAAGGCATACAATCCATAATCACATAGTCGTATCTGTCTTTTACTTGGCTCAAGTAATTCTTAAGAGTGGTTTCTCTGCTCAAAGCATTCATTAGGTTATATTCCATCGCTGACAGCTCAAGATTTGCCGGAAGTAAATCAACGCCTTCCTCGTGGTGTAAGATACCGCTTGTCGGGTCTTTCATCGTTTCGTTTATTACATCTGTGAGTTTCGTTGCAAGCGTGATACCCAGACTGTCCGTATCTCTCCAACCGAGGCAGGTAGTGAGGTCGCCTTGCGGGTCACAGTCCAGAAGTAATACTTTCTTTCCTTGCAGTGCAAGCCCTACTCCGAGGTTAACCGTAGTGGTGGTCTTTCCAACTCCGCCTTTTTGATTGCATATGGCAATCGTTTTGCAGTTAGACACTTCGTTGTCCTCCTTTCATAAAATTCATAGCAGCATTTACTGCTATGTACTTGACCGACGCATTTCCTAATCGATCGTGACAATATTTGTTCTTAACACCCCCTTGCCAAGCTAAATTTCATTTCGCTTATGGGAAGTCACTAAGGAACAGACTGCTAATCTGTATCATAGGCTTTTCACCTCTGCCGGGTTCTCCGCCAGCTCCGTAGAGAAGTATCATTATCATTCTGACTGTCATCGCCATATCAGGAGCAACCTGATACTCATAGCCGGAGTTCTCGCTATTCTGTTAAACAGAAATCTCGGCGTACCGTCTAAGGTGGCTATCATCAGAAATAAAGTCTTAGTGAATGAGATATTCAGTTGTCAAAGAACCTTTGAAAAGGCTTCCGTTTTTGTTGTTTGGAATTAACCCCTTCACTATCTCCAAGTGAGTTGCCGTTTTGTACACCCTAAAACAGCGAATTTTTGAAAAATTTTTTTATTTTTTTTAAAAAAAGAAAAAATCCGCCTGTTTTTGACAAGCGGATAAGAAGATATGATATGTAATGAATCTGATGAAATATCGGCAGAAATAAAAAAAGACCAGCTACTCAAAGCACCTATTGTATTAAGTACCTGAGCAAGTGGTCTTGCTATTATTATATGTATTTGATTTTTAATGTCTTTTTCTTTGCTGATAGAAACTTACAGAGAACATCATCAACTGCATCGGTATATCTGCCCTGAGCTATTAGGTCATTTTTTAAACCGATAAGACTCTGTATCACATGGCTGTACTCTTCGTCTGTCAGATAGATATGGTACTTTTTCATTCACCTGCACCTCCTGTATGCACTCATTATATTCGATAATGAAGAAAAGCTCTATTATGCGTCTTTATGCCAAAGGCAAGAGGGCGGCAGAATATATGACAAAAGGTGGCTACATCGTTAAAATGCAGCCACCTACAATGTAAACATTTTGGGTGTTTTTCAAAAGTTACGACAAATTTGATGGTCAAGTTGTCGTAACTTTTTCCCTGATTTTCCGTTCGGCTAAAAGTGCGATTGTCGTAACTTTTGTCGTAACTTTTCAAATATGGAGAACCGGTCGGTCTCATATCTTGCTATAAGTCCGGAAAAGCGGGGTAAATACTATTTTTCAGACGGTAATGACTTCATCGTCGGGA